>PFIF01000077.1:0-7813 GCA_002782605.1 Deltaproteobacteria bacterium CG_4_8_14_3_um_filter_43_13
AGGGGAGACATTTTTGGTAAAGTTATTTATGAGTCAAAGCACTAGATAAGAGGATTACATGAGGGTTATTGCCCTGATCCCCGCTGCTGGTGTGGGGAAAAGAATGGGTACAAGTATTAATAAGCCGTTTCTTCACATAGGCAATAAACCAATCTTAGCTCAAACCCTTTTGAGGTTTGAAGATTCACCAAATATCAGTGAAGTTTATGTTATTGTTTCCAAAAAAGAGGGAATACGCTGCAGAGAAGATATAATAGAACAGTATAATTTGAAAAAAGTTACTAAGATAGTCATAGGTGGTATTGAGAGATACGATTCTGTTAAGAACGGCCTGGATGCAATCGAATCGAAGTGTGATATAGTGATGATACACGATGGCATTCGCCCCTTTATTACCACTCAACTCATAGATGAATCCATATCAAAGACCCTCCAATATGATGCATCTGTAGTTGCCATTCCAATAAAAGAAACAGTTAAAGCCATTTCTTCTGGTGGAAAGATAGTAAAAACGTTGGATAGGAATAAACTCTGGCTTGCCCAGACTCCTCAGACATTTAAGTATGATATTATAAAGAGGGCTTACGAAAATGCATTTGAAAATAATATCTGCGGTACTGACGACTCATCCCTGGTAGAGCTTTTAGGAGTACAGGTTAAAATCATAATGGGTTCTTACGAGAACATCAAAATTACAACCCCGGAGGATTTGACTATAGCCGAGGCTCTTCTTAAAAATCAAGATATCGCTGTACATGGTAACTATTAGAGCGTTTCACTAAAATACTTACAAGTTCTGATCCACCCCCTCCCTGCCCTCCCCCTTGAAGGGGGAGGGCAGGGAGGGGGTGATGTAAGAATCAGATGTAAATGGTTTGCTGAAACGATATACTATTCAGGTAGATAGGCTGAAGGCTGTTAGGCTACAGTCTATAGGCTAACAGCCTTTAGCCTGTCCTTTAGCTCACTTTAGGCACTTAACTTGAAGTTCGAGGCTGGATTATGAAAGTAGGTTTTGGTTATGATGTTCATCAATTGGTAGAGGGCAGGAAACTCATATTGGGCGGTGTAGAGATACCTTATAAAGAAGGGCTGCTGGGACATTCTGACGGCGATGTTCTTCTTCATGCAATTTGTGATGCTTTACTGGGAGCTATCGGAGCGGGTGATCTGGGTAAACATTTCCCTGAAAACGATCTGAAATCTAAAGGTATATCCAGCTTAGAATTACTGCGGGTAGTCGAAATTTTAAAAGAAGAGAGAGGGTTCAGGACAAACAACATTGATTGCACCGTAGTAGCCCAAAATCCCAAGTTGGCTGAATACATACCCAAGATGGAGAAAAGCATTGCCGGGGTTTTAGGTATCGATGCCAAAAAAGTTAATGTAAAGGCTACTACCACAGAGGGATTGGGCTTCACTGGTAAGGGAGAGGGAATAGCTGCCTATGCAGTGGTCTCGGTGAGGTCCATCGAGTTTTAGAACCATGGATTGACTGCCAGAAGAAACTCGAATAAGAAAGTATTACTGCCCCTCTCGGTTCAAGAGGGTAGCATGATTGAGAAAAAAAGGGAGGGGATCATATATTGCTTAGGACAGTCTATTTTTGGACAGTGATTACTCTCTCTACTATAATAGCCCTACTTTTATTTGCTTTGAGTTTTCCCTTCGATAAGGGGGGCAGGGTAGTCAAGTTTTATGCTAATATATGGGGCAGATTGAATCTCTATGCCAGTGGTGTGAGACTCAAGATAACTGGGCTGGAGAATATCATTAAGGATAAGCCCCAGATATTTATGGCAAACCACCAGAGCATTTATGATATTTTTGCATTAATTACACTGCATCTTCATTTTGTATGGATTGCAAAGAAAGAGTTATTCAGGATTCCTCTCTTAGGGTGGGCAATGGCATTAGCAGGCTGTGTAAGTATTGATAGGTTTAATCCACATAGTCCCCTGGGTGGTATGGACTATATCCATGCCAAGATACAAAAGGGGGCCTCAATAATAATCTTCCCCGAGGGGACGAGGAGTTATGATGGGACGCTCCAACCTTTCAAAAAAGGAGGGTTTACTCTGGCTATGAGGGCTAAAATTCCCATAGTCCCAATTACACTCATAGGTACTGGAAAGGTTATGAAAAGGGGTACCAGGAAGGTTCATCCCGGAAATATTAAGATTATAATTGACAAACCTATAGAGACCCTTAATTTAGGATTAAAGGACAGAGAAAACCTTATTTATAGAGTACAAGAGATCATAGGTAAAAATCTGTCGGAAAATTAGGTAATGGGGTGTTGAAAAGCCACTTTTATGCAAAGCTCTCACTACCAGCCAAATTGGAGGTGAGATGAATAAGATAATATCGTTCATCTCTAAAAACAGGATAATAAGGGAAGTCTGTGGATTAATAATCTTTGCCGTAACTGTTTTCATCACTTCCAGTCTAATATCTTATGACCCAGCAGACCCATCATTTAACAACTATGTCCCTAATGTAACTAAAGTTAATAACCTATGGGGGGTTGTTGGGGCCTATTTGTCTGACGGCCTTTTACAGGTTTTTGGTTTAGCTTCCTATCTCTTTTCGATTATTCTATTTGTTGTTTCTTTCCGATTATTTATTAGGAAAGAGGTCAAATTCAATTTATACAAGTTGATAAGTTTTGTCTTCTTGCTGTTATCAACAACCGGAATTTTGAGCATGGGAGTTACTCAGATAAATTTTTTTGACCAGCCAATCATTGCGGGAGGAGTTTTAGGCGGGGTTTTGGTAAGTGAACTAGTGAGATACTTCAATAAAATGGGGGCTTATACGCTGCTCATTTTAGTTTTTATATCCTCTTTAATGATTAGTGCAAACATATCTTTTGTATGGCTTGTAAATAAAATCAGAGATTTATTAGCGAATACATTAGAGCGTCTTAAAAGTGGTTCTATCATATATAGAGGGAGACTCAAACGTGCCAGGGGAAAATCATCGACTATAGAAAAAAAGAAGATGCCCTGGGTTTCTACCCCCCCTGTCATTACAGATTCTTCAGGCAAGGATCAAGGAACGAAAGAAGGGAATGCCTTAATACAGGAAGAATTTGACTTCCCGAAGCCAAAAGGGACTTATCAACTGCCTCCCCTGTCGCTTTTAGAAAACCAGGAACAAAGGACTGCCAAGGTAGATAGAGAGAGTTTAATAATGAATTCCAAGATTCTTGAAAAAAAACTCTCCGATTTCGGTGTGCAAGGGAGGGTTACAGAGGTTAGCCCTGGCCCTGTAATAACCATGTATGAATATGAGCCTGCGCCGGGGATTAAGATCAATCGAATAGCAAATTTGTCTGATGACTTGGCACTGGCACTCAGTGCGATCAGTGTTCGGATAGTAGCTCCTATCCCTGGCAAGTCTGTTGTAGGGATAGAGATACCAAATTCTGTCAGAGAGGCGGTTTTTTTTAAGGATGTAGTCAGTCAAGAGACTTACCAGAAAGCCAATTCAAAACTTACTATAGTTTTGGGGAAGGATATATTCGGAAACCCCGTGGTCACAGATCTTGCAAAGATGCCGCATTTGCTGATAGCCGGGGCGACAGGAACAGGCAAGAGTATCTCTGTAAATTCAATGATCTGTAGTCTTTTGTATAAGGCCACTCCAGAAGAAGTGAAGATGATAATGATAGATCCCAAAAGGCTGGAACTGTCAGCATACGATGGGATTCCACATCTTTTAAACCCAGTAGTAACTGAACCCAAACAGGCTGCTACAGTATTGAGATGGTTAGTTGAGGAAATGGAACGCAGGTATCGGCTGCTGGCAGAAAAAGGGGTTAGAAATATAGACCGTTATAACCAGAAGCTGGATAGTGAATCAACAGGCACCACCCGGATAGTCCTAGACCTAAAGAAGGATTATTCATTGAATGAGGAAGCTGAACCGAAAGAGCTACATAAAAGGTTGCCTTATGTTGCGGTGATTATAGATGAGTTAGCGGATCTGATGATGATTTCATCGAAGGAAGTGGAGGAATCGATAGCCAGATTAGCTCAGATGGCAAGGGCGGCTGGGATTCATATGATAGTTGCCACACAGCGTCCTTCTGTAGATGTATTAACCGGAATAATTAAGGTGAATTTTCCTGCCAGAATTTCTTTCCAGGTGTCGTCCAAAATAGACTCACGTACTATTCTGGATGCAAACGGTGCAGAACACCTGTTAGGATCAGGGGATATGCTTTTCCTGTTACCAGGCACCTCAAAGCTACAACGAATTCATGGGGCGTATCTCTCTGAGGGGGAGGTTAAAAGGGTAGTTGCTTTTATTAAAGGGCAAAGTCCACCAGATTATAGCCAATCTATACTTGAGCCTAAAGGAGATGTTTATTCCAAAACCGATGATGAGTATGACGAAAAATATGATGATGCCGTGGAATTGATTGCCAATGCAAGACAGGCTTCAATTTCAATGATACAGAGGCATTTGAGAATAGGTTATAACAGGGCGGCCAGAATAATTGAGAGGATGGAAGAGGAGGGAGTAATTGGCCCATCAGACGGGGTTAAGCCAAGAGAGGTTTTGATAAAAAAGCTTTGAGACGTTTACCTTCCGCTCATCAAGATGGGTACAAAAATTCTGCTAATGCTTGAATGTGCCTTTATCCTTCGATTTGCCAGTTCTACATATTCAGGTTCGATATCATACCCGATGTAATGCCTGCCATCCTTCAACGCTGCAAGGCAGGCGGTTCCACTGCCACAAAACGGGTCTAAGACAACATCTTTCTCGAAACTATATAGCTGGATAAGGCGGTGTGGTAGTTCCTCTGGGAAGGGTGCAGGATGTCCAATGCTCTCTCCAAAATCCTTCGGTCCCAAGAACCCCTACTGCCCCAGATTTTAGACAAACGTTAACTAGTTATCTTTCTCCCTGCTGGCACCTTCTTTCTTAGAATAACCTTTGTTGTTTCAACGATTGCGAAGACAACCAGGGCAAAACCGATAATTATACCCAGGTCGGAGAAAGAAGGTTTTATGATGCCAAACACCTCACGCACAGATGGAATCTGGATTAACACAGCAATCAGTGCGAGTTCCCATCCAAGGGTAATAAGAAGCCATTTATGCGGAGGTGCTTTGAAAACACTGTATATGAGGGAACGACAGTTGATGGCGATAACAAACTCTACAATAATGAATAGAAAGAATATCTCCGTCCTTGCATGCGCTATATCAGAGAGATCGTGGAAAAAAAGAAGATAGAAGAAAGGGCACTCAATTAAGACTGCCCGCAATATGAAAGATTTTACATCCCATCCAAAGATACTCTCTTTCGGATCTCTTGGAGGTCTCTCCATAATATCATGGTCAGGGGGTGCAACCCCAAGAGCAAGTGCAGGAAGTCCATCGGTTGCCAGATTTATATACAGTATGGCAGCCGGCAAAAGGGGTAAAAAATCTAGACCCATTATTAAAGCTATCCCGCCAATGACTACAACCTCTGTTATATTGCACTGAAGGAGATAGGCGAGATATTTCTTTATATTATCATATATCCATCTGCCCCGCTCTATAGCCGTCACAATAGTTGCAAAGTTATCATCGCTCAGAATCATATCCGATGCCTCTTTGGCCACATCTGTACCTGTTATTCCCATAGCTATACCAATATCAGCATGCTTCAGGGCAGGGGAATCGTTCACCCCATCGCCTGTCATGGCTACGATCTCACCCCTGGCCTTCCATGCCCTGACTATCCTTAATTTGTCCATCGGGGATACCCTGGCATATACAGTAACCTTCTCCACTATGCCCTCGAAATGCTCATCGGTCATTTTATCTAATTCCTCACCACTCAAGACAAGATCGCCATCTTTGTAAATAGCAAGCTCCCTAGCTATAGCCACAGCCGTGAGTTTATGGTCTCCTGTAATCATAATGGGCTTAATATGGACTTTTTTGCATGTCCTGACGGCTTCAACAGCCTCCTCCCTTGGAGGGTCTATCATCCCGATTAGCCCAAGAAAGACCATATCCCTTTCAATCTGCTCTTCGACCAGTGGACTATCTGACCCAAGTTCTCTATATGCCACGGCAAGAACCCGCAAAGCATCCTGTGCCATCTCCCCGTTTGTTTCCAGGACATGAGCCCTTTTTTCAGGGGTTAGTTCCGCTATTTCATCTCCCTCTTTTATACAGGAGCATTTTTCTAAAACCACCTCAGGGGCACCTTTCATAAATGCCATATATCTAAAATCATCGATTTTTTGGACGGTTGTCATTAGTTTTCGCTCAGAGCTAAAAGGAATCTCTTCTATCCTCGGATATGTCAATCTCTGTTCTTGGATATTAAGACCCGCCTTAGCCGCTGCAACCACAAGAGCCCCTTCTGTAGGGTCCCCCTTAATAGACCACTTACCATCATCTTTCCGGTTAATATCTGCATCGTTGCATAACAGACCCCCTTGAAGCAATAATTGAAAGGATTTGTCCTCCCTTATATTTACTTCATCAGATCCTCTGAACTCTCCCTCTGGCGTATAGCCCACACCTGTGACTTCAACCATCCTTTTATTTAAAAAGATCCTTCTTACGGTCATTTCGCCCTTAGTCAATGTCCCTGTTTTGTCAGTACATATCACAGTAGTACATCCTAATGTTTCTACTGCAGACATCTTCCTTACAAGGGCATTTTTTCTTGCCATGGCATGCATGCCAAGGGCGAGGGCACCTGTGACAATAGCTGCTAACGCCTCAGGAACTGCCGCAACAGCAAGGGCCACGGCAAACATAGTCATTTTGATAATGAATTCGAAGTCAACCGAACCTCCTATCAGTTCCCTAACCAGGCTAATCCCTGCAACCAGCCCAGATATAACAAGGCAAATGCCTCCCAGCCATTTGCTGATTTCATCTGTTCGTTTTTCCAGAGGTGTCTTTCCTGGGTCAATAGCGGCTACCTCCTCGGCAATCTTACCAAACTCCGTCTTCATGCCCGTACTGGTAACAACTACCCTGCCCCTCCCATAGCTTACAGTCGTACCGGTAAAGACCATATTCTTTCTGTCTGATACAGGTGTGTTTTCCGGCAAAGCTCTCAAATTCTTACTAACTGGGGCAGATTCTCCTGTAAGGGAGGCCTGATCACATCTTAAGAAGTGTATTTCTATTAATCTGGCATCTGCCGGGATTTTATCTCCTCCCTCAAGGGGTAATATATCCCCGGGGACAAGTTCCTCCAAGGGGATTTCCACTTCTCTCCCCTCCCTTAAAACTATTATGGTAGGAGAAAGCATCTCTTTTAATGCCTCAATTGCCCGCTCTGCCCTATACTCCTGGATAAATCCCAGGACCGCACAGAATACAACGATGAGCAGGATAACAGCAGCATCTACTATCTCTCCTACCAGCGCTGAAAAGATGACGGCCAGAATAAGGATAAGGAGAAGGAGGTTTTTGAACTGGTTATAGAATATGGTAAGGGGTGAGATTCTTTTTTCATGTTTAAGCCTGTTGTATCCGTATTGTTCAAGGCGCTTCCTTACCTCCTCCTCATCTAGACCCCTATTAGGATCTGTCCCCAGTCCTTTTAAAACACCTTCAACATCGATTGAATGCCAGAGGAGTTCCTCCACAGATATGCCTCCAAGTTTGATGGCTTCGTAAAACTCAAAATCCAGAGTGCCTTTCTGCCTTTTATACCCCATTTATTTTTAAAAATGCAAGTTAAAAGGCAAACTCTAGTTAGTGCCCATCCAGAAATACCCTAAATTCCCTCCCCCTTGATGGGGGAGGGTTAGGGTGGGGGTGAAAAAGATGTGTAA
>PFIF01000077.1:7838-14031 GCA_002782605.1 Deltaproteobacteria bacterium CG_4_8_14_3_um_filter_43_13
AAGCTCACACGGGGCTTTCTAACTGAGTAAAGGATAGAAGCAAATGAAAGGTGGTAATTTTAAAAATCCACTGATAATTTCTGTTGACACACATCCTTTATCTTGGTAAAAAGTTTATAAGGCATTAACTATAACAACCATACATAAAGGAGGGGTTACAATGGACTTAGGTTATAAAGGAAAAACCGTGGTAGTTACTGGAGGAGGCTCTAATATTGGCAGAGCCATATCGTTGACCTTTGCTAAAGAGGGCGCAAATGTGATGATCGGGGATATAGACACAGCACAGGCTGAAAACGTTGTCAAAGAAGCAAATGCCTTTAAAGCCGGAGGAAAAACCATTACAGCCAAATGTGACGTAACAAGCCTGGACAATGTACAGGCTATGTTTAAAAAGGCCAATGATGAGTTTGGACAGATAGATGTTCTGGTAAACAATGTAGGATGGGATCAAATGATGCTTTTTACCGAAACTACGCCAGATTTCTGGAACAAAGTGATAACCATCAACTACGTAGGGGTACTGAACTGCACCAAGACTGCCCTTGATTATATGATAGGAAGAAAGAGCGGGGCAATTGTCAGCATCAGTTCCGATGCCAGCCGTCAGGGTGAGTATAAAGAGGCAGTATATGGAGGCGTAAAAGGTGCCGTTAACAGCTTCATCAAAACGATAGCCAGGGAAAACGGTCGTTTTGGGATAAGGGCCAATGTGGTATGTCCTGGAGTAACTGTGCCAACAGAGTCTGGCGAGATTGGAGAAAAAAGCATGTGGAAAAAGGCAGCAGAGTTCTTTACTCCAGAGCAGTTGGAGAAGGTTGCAAAGGCATACCCCCTTCGCAAGATTGGAAAGCCTCAGGATATAGCCAATGCTGTGGTCTTTCTCGCCTCAAATGAAGGAGCAGGTCATATAACCGGTCAGATTCTGAGTGTAAGCGGGGGATACAGCATGGTGTGATAAAACACCTAATGTAATACCGTAATCAAATACCAGAAAAAGGGGTAGGATAACACAGGAACCTGTGTCCGCCCCTTTTTTAGTTTGAGGACTTTAAAAGTATTTTTGTTTTGAAAAGGGATATTTTTTTAAACTCTTGAAAAAAACAATGATTCATGAGATATAGACTGACAGTTTAGGAAACAAAAACAAGATGCTTTTTATTCCGGGGTCTTCGTTCAAATGAGTCTTCTAACAGTTGTAAAAGCCTCCCTTTCATTTGCCGGGAAGCAGATTTTTAGTGAAATAGGGTTGCAGGTAGAACCGAGGGACAGGATAGGTCTGGTAGGTCCAAACGGATCCGGGAAAACCACCTTGCTCCGGCTTATCATGGGGGAGGTTTCCCCTGACAGCGGAGAAGTCTTGGTGACAAAAGGCACCCGGGTAGGTTACCTGCCCCAGGATGTCCAGGAAACCCTGTCCGGGCCTCTCTTGCAATCCGTTATTGAATCCGTTCCTGGGCGAGTAGATATGGAAAATGAGCTGAGAAAGGCAGAGACCTCTCTTAAAGAAGCATCTTGTAAACATGACCAAATAAGAATTGCCGAAAAACTAGGCGAAATCCATCAGGAGATCAACCGGCTTGATCTGGATTACCCGCGTCATGCGGCGGAAAAAATACTGTTAGGGCTTGGATTTGTGACATCTGATTTTGACAGGTCTGTTTCTTCTTTAAGCGGTGGATGGAAAACGAGGGCAGCCCTGTCCAGTCTTCTATACCAGAGACCCGACTTGCTTCTCCTGGATGAACCGACCAATCATCTTGACATTCCGTCCGTGCATTGGCTTGAACAGTTCCTGAAGGACTTCAGTGGCGCCATGATTCTTGTGTCCCATGACAGGGATTTTCTAAACCGGCAGATCAATCGCGTTATCAGCTTTGGTCAGGAAGGGATGAAATGTTACAACGGCAATTACGATTTCTACCTGAAAGCCCGTGAGGAGGAACGTAGAACCCTGGAGGCAAATGCCAGAAAGCAGGAGCAAAGAGTCAAAGAGGCAGAGAAATTTATTGAAAGATTTCGTGCCAAGGCCAGTAAAGCCAGACAGGCACAGAGCAAGATCAAATTGCTCAACAAAATGGAAGTCGTTAAAACCCACCGCAGAGAAAAGGTGACCCATTTTTCCTTCCCTGACGTTCCTCGAAGTGGAATGGTTGTCGTATCCATCAAGGGTTTGTCAAAAGGGTTTGATGAGATGCCTTTGTATAAAGATATTAACTTGAGCGTGTTAAGGGGAGAAAGGACAGCCATTATCGGACCAAATGGGTGCGGCAAGACCACCTTGCTCAGGATGGTTGCCGGTGAGATAGAACCGGATAAGGGAGAGATACCGTTGGGGCATAAGGTCAGTATGAGCTATTTTGCACAGCATCACTCAGACATGCTTGACCATCAAAAGACTGTGATTGAAGAAGTGTACCAGGCTTCTCCTGATGAGAGCATCGGTTTCATAAGAGGGGTCTGTGGGGCATTCCTGTTCTCAGGGCAGGATGTGGACAAGACTATAGGTGTTTTGTCTGGGGGCGAAAGGGCCCGTGTCTCACTTGCAAAGCTTCTTGTCAAGCCCGGAAATCTTATGGTGATGGATGAACCAACCAACCATCTTGACATTTCATCTTCAGAGGCCTTGATCGATGCACTTTCTGAATACAACGGAACCCTGCTTTTTGTTTCTCATAACCAGTCATTTGTTAACAGGCTGGCAACAAAGATATGGGATATAAGAGGAGGCGAAATCATAGAGTACCAAGGAAATCTGGATGAATATTATTACCATATTGCCAGTGCCGAAGAAGAACCAGCCAAAGGTTATGACCAGGGAACATTATATGAAGGAAGAAGGGGTAAAAGAGCATCGGTCAAAAAGGGACAAGATCGAAAAAAACAAAAAAGGGGGAAAGCGGAAAAACGGCAACTGATATACGACACCCTGAAACCGATCCTCGCTGAAGTGGATCGTTTGGAAGAACGAATTGCTGAGCTTGAAGCAAGGCAGGAAGAGCTGGAGAGACTGCTTGCAGAACCTGACATGTTTAATGATAACAACAGGAGTGTTCTGCTTCTTAAAGAATACAAAGCAGTCAGGGAAGAGCAGGATGAGTTGCTCCTGAAATGGGAGCAGACTCAGGACAAGCTGGAAACAGGAAGAAGTGAGCTGTCAGACCGTCTGACAGGGAGAGACGTTTTATGAAACAAGAAAATTTAAGGAATATCGCAATTATTGCCCATGTTGATCATGGCAAAACGACCCTTGTGGACGGCATGCTTCATCAAGCCGGTATATTTCGTGCCAATGAAAAGGTGCAGGAAAGGGTTATGGACAACATTGACCTGGAGCGGGAAAAGGGGATTACCATTATGGCTAAGAATACCGCTGTTATATACAATGGTGTGAAGATAAATATTGTTGACACCCCGGGACATGCCGATTTTGGCGGTGAAGTGGAAAGAACAATGAAGATGGCGGATGGCGTTCTCCTGTTAGTTGATGCCTCCGAGGGTACGCTGCCTCAGACAAGATTCGTCCTGAAAAAGGCTCTTGAGCTGAATTTGTCAGTAATCCTTGTTATCAATAAAATAGACAGGTCTGATGCCAGGATAGAGGAGGTTTTGAATGAGGTCTATGACCTTTTCATTGACCTCGATGCTACAGAAGACCAACTGGAATTCCCAATTGTCTATACTAATGCCAAACATGGGATTGCAAAACGCAATCTCAGTGACGAATCGAGTGATTTAATGCCGCTCTTTGAGCTTATCCTTGGAACCATCCCTGCGCCTGAAGGCGACAACAATGCTGTACTCCAGTACCTGGTTACAAACATAGACTACAGCGACTATCTGGGCAGGCTTGCCATCGGGAAGGTGTTTTCAGGGTCAATAAGTATTGGGGATAACGTGGCTGTAATAAATGGTGATGGGAACGCGGTTAAGAGAAATATAAGCTCAATGTACACCTTTCATGGACTTGAACGTAAAGAGGCAAAGAAAGTCTCTGTAGGTGAAATCGTTGTACTGTCAGGGATTGAAGGGATTAATATAGGGGATACGATTACGGATATTGAAAATCCAAAGCCCCTTCAACGGATCAAGGTTGACGAGCCGACCATTTCAATGGTCTTTTCAGTGAATACCTCTCCCTTTGCAGGAAGGGAAGGAAAGTATGTTACATCCAGAAACCTAAGGGAAAGGCTGGAAAAGGAATTGCTGTACAATGTTTCCATAAAGGTGGACTTCACGGACACGGATTCATTTAAGGTAATGGGTCGAGGAGAACTGCAGCTTGCAATCCTCATAGAGATGATGCGGCGCGAGGGTTATGAGCTTTCAGTATCAATGCCCGAGATAATAACAAGAGAAATAAACGGCGCATTGCATGAACCCATGGAACTGCTCGTTATTGATTTGCCGGAAGAGTTTGTTGGTGTAGTAGCGCAACAGGTTGGGATGAGAAAGGGAAAGATGCAGAAGATGCATAACAACGGACACGGCAGGGTGCGGCTTGAGTTCAGGATACCCTCAAGAGGTCTGATAGGCTTCAGGTCACAGTTTCTTACCGACACGAGAGGCACCGGGCTTCTAAACCACCTGTTCGACGGATACGAGCTATGGCATGGACACATGTCGAAAAGACAGACCGGTGTCCTTGTGTCTGACAGAAATGGCAAGTCGACCACATATGCGCTAGTTCATCTTCAGCCAAGGGGAACTATTTTTATTAAAGAAAACACACCGGTTTATGAAGGGATGATTATAGGCGAAAACTCAAGGGACAATGATCTGGACGTGAATGTCACAAAGGGAAAAGAACTCTCAAACATGCGAGCATCAGGTTCTGACGAGGCACTGCAGTTAGTCCCTCCAAGACTGCTGACTCTGGAACAGTCCATTGAATTCATCAAAGAAGACGAATTGGTTGAAGTAACGCCACAGTCCATCAGATTGAGAAAAGGAGTCCTTGATTCCAACAAGAGGCCGAAGCGGAAGTCCTGAAAGGTTAAACGCAGCCCTGCTTTTTTTCTCAGCCCCGCTATTGACTTCTCACGAGTTTATCAAGTGCTGTTCATTGCCCACCTGAGGTAGACTCCCCCCCACGAAAATCCAGCACCGAAAGAAGCGATTATGACTCTGTCTCCTTTTTTTAAACGCCCTTGATCCACAGCATCGTAGAGACACAAAGGTATGGTTCCACATGTTGTATTAGCATACTTGTCTATATTGATTATCACTTTGCTAATATCCAGATCCATACGTTTAGCACACGCCTCAATAATTCGCAGATTAGCTTGATGGGGTACGAAAAGATCCAAATCACTATTTTGAAGATTATTCCGCTCCATCATTGCTACTGCTACGTCGGCCATATTCTTCACAGCATACTTGAAAACTGTTTTACCATCCTGATACACAAAATGTTCGTTATTCTTAACGGTTTCAAGGGTCGCAGGTCTTCTGCTCCCCCCGCCCTTTACCTGAAGATAAGGTTCCCCTACCCCGTCAATGCGTTTCTCAAAATCGATGATTCCAAGATCGGGGTCCACTGATGGTTCAAGGAGCACAGCGCCTGCCCCATCCCCAAAAAGCACATAGGTACTCCTGTCCTCAGGGGTGAGGTAAATTGTATTTACATCGCTCCCTATTACCAGAACCTTCTTGTAGCGGCCAGACTCTATGAACATGGTCCCTGTTGTCAGGGCAAAGAGGAAACCCGAACATCCGGCAGACAGATCAAAACCCCAGGCATTGTTTGCCCGTATCATCTTCTGAACCAGGCAGGCTGTCGATGGAAAGAACATATCGGGTGAGATTGTGCCTACAATGATTGTATCAATCTCCGAAGGGAGTACCCCCACCCTCTTTAAACAATCTTTGGCAGCTCTGCTAGCCATGTAGGAGTTACCCAAGCCAGGTTCTAAGCAGTGCCTTGAACGAATACCTGTCCTCTGAACGATCCATTCGTCCGACGTATCTATGATCCCTTCCAGGTCTTTGTTTGTTAATATGCGTTTAGGAAGAAATCTTCCCACACTTGTTATTGCTGCTCTGGTCAAACTCATCTATCACTCCTAGATTTCAGATAGTCTGGTTGCTGCCCCATTTACTAGTGCTTTGACTCATAAATAACTTTACCAAAAATGTCTCCCCTCCCTTGGTGGGAGGGGATTAAGGGGAGGGGGCAACATAGCGATTCTTC
>PFIF01000171.1 GCA_002782605.1 Deltaproteobacteria bacterium CG_4_8_14_3_um_filter_43_13
GGTGACTATAACAAACCGGACAGATTGTGTGCTACAAACCGGACATATCACGTGTTACTGACAAATTTAGAAATTACATCTTGATTTTACACAAATTGATGTGTAATATTATGTGTGATTATTAAGGAGGTGATCTTTATGGCAACAAATTTACAGATAGATGACAATCTCATTTTAAAAGCTGTAAGACTCGGGGGACATAAAACAAAGAAAGCCGCTGTCTCAAAGGCGCTAATTGAATATATACATCAGTTGGAGCAAGAAAAAATTCTCTCGATGTTTGGGACTGTGGAATACGACCCTGAATATGACTATAAAAAGCAGAGAAGCCGGTCATGAAGGTCATTGTTGACACGAGTGTATGGTCTCTGGCTTTAAGGCGCGATAAACACGACTCTACTGCGCCAGTTCAAGAGCTTCGTCATATAATCCATGACCATCGCGTCCAAATGATTGGCCCTATACGCCAGGAGATTTTATCAGGTATTCGCAGTGAATCTCAGTTTAAGAATCTCAGGAAGCATCTTGAAAGTTTTCCCGATCTCCCAATACTTACCGAAGACTATGTCACTGCAGCACAGTTTTTCAATCATTGCCGTTCAAAAGGAATACAGGGCTCAAATACTGATTTCTTGATTTGTGCTGTGGCTCTCAGAAACAAGTTCTCAGTATATACTACAGACAAACACTTTGAGCTATTTTCAAAGCATATGCAAATTATTCTCCACAAAGCTGATTAATTCCGACATTGCTCTTTTAGCCGACAGCTAACCGTTGCGGTTAAAGAGTCCGTTGAGCTTGTTGAAAAAGCTAAGATTTCTCCAATAGTTCATCCCCATCTTTTTTTGATAGACAAATCATCCCCGGCACCTTTGAATACACACTTAACCATCTTTTAGGGCATGAGATTGGCGATAAGCGAGCCGCCGTTTTCTCATATCAGGTCGGTCATAGGGTTTGGTCGGGAAACCAATTCTCTGCCAAAGGGCTTTTTCTACAGACCCGTTCAGCCTCTAAAGTTATTACCAGTAAACCAATTTTTAAATTGACATTCTCCCATTGCGGATATACAATGTATATTATATATGTAAGGAGGCATAAATATGCAAGATAATATAGAGTTACAAATTGGGAAATGGGGTAATTCGCTTGGTATCCGACTTCCAAAGCATGTATTGGAATCACTCCATCTGGGTGTAAAAGATCGGGTAAGTTGCTCATTAGAGGATGGAAAATTGATTTTAAAGCCCTTGTCTCACCAAAAGAAATACACATTAGAAGCATTGCTCGCCCAAGTGCAAGAACCCGGTGTGGAAGTTTCATGGGGCAAACCTGAAGGAGAGGAAGTTTGGTAGGCTATATCCCAAAACGCGGAGATTTTATTCGCCTTAATTTTGACCCACAAACAGGACATGAACAAAAGGGAAGCAGGCCGGCTTTAGTCGTAAGTCATAGCGCTTTTAATAAAAAGATGGGGTTCGTTTTTGTTTGTCCCATCAGCAACACAAAACGTAAAAATCCATTTTATGTCGCCATACCCGAAGATAAAAAAGTTACAGGGGTAATCATGGCAGATCAGTTGCGTTCGCTTGATTACGGAGCTAGAAATGCAGCCTACATTAGCAAATGCCAGGAAGAACTACTCCAGGAAGTCTTAATGCGTATAGACCCTATAATGTTCGGATCATCTCCAAATTAGTTGATCGATGATAAGGGTTCGAGGAGTCCAGGATTCAAGGATTCGACTGAAATGCTTAAAAATTATAAAGGATTCAAGGATGCTGAGTCTCTGTTTAAGAAGGGGTTTAGAATTGCGTACTTTTAGGCGATAGGGCGGAGATTTAACGTTGAAAAAGCTTAATAACATCCTCTACCCGGGACATTGTAGCTCCTGCAACGACGACATTCCTGCTGGTGTATCGGCATGGTGGGATCCAACGACAAAAGCTCTGGTTTGTTTTAGATGCAGACCCAACGCGCTCACAAGGCAACAGAATCAATCAGGCCAGCGATTAAATGATGGTAACAGTCGAGCTAGCTCAACTTATACGGAGGACAAACAGGAAGGCAACAAGAATAGAATAACAGGGAAACAGCACCAAGACGATTCATTACAAAAAAAATGGGTACATTTGATCAATTATCTGCGGCGGTGTGTTGAACGAGAAGCGACTGGTGAGCTCACTTCCGAGAAAGACAATCAACGGTGGTTACTAACTCCTTACAAAACCGAAGAACTTATCTGTGGGACAGCGGACCAGGCAAACATGTTTACGGAAGCAGGTGACCTCGGACGATGTCTCCAGCAAGGGGAGGTTCTTGTTTACGGCTGGCCGACTCTGTTGCTAACCGACAAGCAAGGCGTCAAAAGAATTGGGCCGTTATTTGTCACAGAATTGGAAAACCCTAAACAGCACCTGGAAGCCATCATCCCTGCCGAGGACGAACCGTACCTCAACCCAGCTCTCTTAAGTGAAGACTATTTCGACGCTGATGCCATTTCGGCGGCGGTCAGCCTTGCAAACGACGGTTTACCATTCGGGGAACCAACGGCGATGGCATCTACAGCATCCAAAATCCTTGCGGAACTGGGTTTTGCCGAAGCTGGACTTGAACCGGAGACCTTACAACCGCATCGAAATCTCGTCGATGGAGTTAATAATGCCGCAGTTATTGTGATTGGTGAAAGTAGCTTAATGACAAAAGCATTAGTCACGGAACTCCATCACTTAGAACATCGTACAGACTGGCGAAACACGCCAGCAGCATGGATTCTTGGACTGGCCAGACCCGCTCCTCGTGAAGTAAAAAGTCCTGTGGCGGCCCCCCTTCAACTCAACGATACGCAGGAACAGGCTGTTGAACAGATAAGACGAGAGTATCTAACAGTGGTAACAGGTCCGCCCGGAACTGGCAAAAGCCAGCTTGTAGCGGCTGCAATCTCCAATGCCTGGATAGACAAAGACACAGTTCTCCTATCTTCAACAAATAACTCTGCTGTAAACGTTGCCGTTGAGCGATGTGCCAAAATACATCCAGGACTGGTGATACGGACCGGTAATCGAAAACATCGTGACGAACTAATTGAGAAAGTAAACCATGTTCTGTCAACGGTAAAGAATATCAACCCTAACGAGGCTGAGGCCCGTCGCCAGTTCGTAAGTGCTGTGTCAGAGCGTACCCGGGTTCAGGAATCCATCGAAAGGATGGGTTTTTTACGGGCTGAGCTTGCCGACAGCCACCTGAAATCTGAGTCAGCTGCCAAAAGGGTCTGGGGAACCGAGACAGCCCCCCAGCTTAACAAAACACTTCGCACTATCCTGAGGAAGGCGAAACGCCTCAAGTCTGCTTGGTTTTTCGGCAACATTCGTCGACGGAGGTTCCTTAGACAAATAAAAGCTCTCCCTACATCAACAGTTGGAGACGTCTATGAATGGGCTATCGTTATCGATTTCTTTGAGAATGGGCGGAGGGAACTCGAGCAACTTGAGAGCGTTTTTGTCGATGAAGCAGCGTCCTTGTTTAAAGCCGACGAGGCTTGGCAGGCGGCCAGCACCAATGTCGTTAAAGCAACCACTATCTCACGGATATCCAAATTCGGTAATTCTTTGGCTGCGATAGGGACGGCCAGGAGATCTGGTCCAGGCTTCATCCGTGCACTTGAGACAGCTCTCAAAGGTGGCTGCGGGTGGGCCTGCACAGCACTTTCGGTGCAACCCAACTTTCCTTTACGTACTGGACTTTTTGATCTTGTTATAATCGATGAGGCAAGTCAATGCACGGTTGCAGCCGTACTTCCGCTCGCATATCGAGCCCGCCGACTAGTGATAATAGGTGACCCAAACCAGCTCACACCTGTCGTACGCTTGGACCAAAGACAGCTTCGCCGGCTCGCAACTGCAGCAGGACTTGAAAGCGAAGAGCTGGATTCAAAAGGACTGAACTATGGTACCGGTTCCGCCTACCTTGCGTTCGAGCACCTGGTCGGCCAGGACAATGTCGTCCTGCTTGAGGACCATTATCGCTGCCACCCTCTCATTGCGAGATGGTTCAATAGCTGCTTCTACGGTGGACGGCTGAAGGTGTTGACCGATGTTTCTACAATGATGACTGGGAAAAGGGGGCTCGTATGGGTAGACGTTTTTGGGAAGACAGAACGAGGGCCAGCCGGAGGTGCCAGAAACGCTGTAGAAGCCGCAATGGTCCTCGATATATTAAAGGATTACATTGGCTCCGGCTCCTCAGTCGGAGTCATAACACCATTCGCAGCACAGGCGGCATTGATTCGCAAGAGCGCATTCAAGCAATTCCAGGGCGAGCACTTGGACGATGTAGATTTCACAAGCGGAACAGCCCATCGATTTCAGGGTGACGAGCGTGACGTAATCCTGTTTTCGACAGTAATAGCCCCAAACACACCACCTAAAACAGCTCGATGGATAGAGAATCAACGGAATCTACTCAACGTTGCCGTCAGCAGAGCTCGGAAAGCACTAATAATCTTTGGCCATCCCGAAGCAGCTACTGTGCTCAACGTGCCTACCCTAGTATCTCTCAGACAAGCAGCAATCGAAGGACTTCCAGAAATCGAGGTTACAACCTGGCTTGTACACTCTGAGTCAGAAAAACGCCTAAAAGATGCTCTTTGCGAGGTTGGTTTGAATCCTTTACTAAAGCCTGTCGAGGAAGGGTATGAGCTTGATTTCGCCCTCTTGGTTGAGCCAGGTTTCAAACTAAACATCGAGGTGGATGGTGGGCATCATCTTGATTTCTCGCGGGGCAAACAGCGCCGGCGTGATATTGTTAGAGACAGGATTCTCAGTGCACTCGGTTGGAAAATTATCCGTGTCCCAGCCTGGCGATGTCTAAAAGATCCTGGCGGTGTAGCAGCAGAGATCAGCTCCTATATTGACAGAGGTGGCGACAATAATGGACAATGATCCATGCCTTGCATCGTATCCTACTACCTAGCCTAGATTTCTCCAATAATTACTTTATTAGACGGCCGATTTATGGTACTATCACTGCAATAGCATGAAGTCAAACCCTGCCTGACAGGCAGGCGTTTAACCTTTACACAAGGAGATTGCAGTGGCCCGGTACAAAGATTACTCCTATACCCAAGGAAAGTTCATCCCCATCTTTTTTGAGAAATAAATCCTACCAAGAGGACAAATATTACTACAGATACTCGATGCTTATCCTTGTATTTGCCAGACTGATGAAAGAAGGATAGATAACGGTCGGTGAAATAGAAGGCCTGAATGAGGACAAAATCGCTAAGATGAAAGAATCTATTGAGGAAATCCTTTATAAAGGGGCAAATGAAATAAATGTCTCTTTAACTCTCAAGGAGATTGAATTATTTAAAACTTATCTAATGGAGCTAAAGAGGTGGGGTTCTAAAACAAATATTACCGCCATCCATGATGACTTAGAGATTGTGATCAAACATTTCATTGACTCCCTTTCCCCGTTGAAATATATACCTCAAGACTCCTCCTTGCTGGACATTGGTTCAGGAGGAGGGTTTCCTGGCATACCTTTGAAGATTGCCAATCCATCTTTAGACGTCACACTACTTGATTCTACCCTGAAGAAGGTAAACTTCCAAAAACACATAATAAGACTACTACGCCTGAATAATATTAAGGCACTACACGGGAGAGCCGAGGACAAAGATGTGCACGGAAAAATAGGTTCAACCTTCGATGTAGTTATTTCAAGGGCATTTTCAGGTTTAGGGGGATTTTTATCCATAGGAGAGCCCTATTTAAAACGAGACGGGCTCCTGATAGCCATGCGGGGCAGAGAGGCAAAAAGGGAACTAACTGATAATGAAGAAACCTTGATCCACTTGAGGTTAGCTGTTGTTGATATAGTTGAATTTTATTTGCCGTACTTAAGTGAAAAGAGAAGCCTTATTGTATTTTCCAGACAATCTTCCTAATGGCATCCAATCCATTAGGACATAATCTTCCGGCGTCTAACTTTCTTAAGTGTTTCACGTGAAACATCCGTTTTCCCCTTTTCAAAAGACACGTTCTGTGTTATTGTTTAGGGTACATTGAAAAATGAAAAATTTCCTTTGGAGCGAACATGAGCAGGATTTTTGGGGCACCCATCTTGACGAAGCGGAAGATAAGCATTTTCAGGTGGTTGATCCGCCTTAGGCGGAGAGTTCCTGAAAATGCCTGAAGCGAGTCATAGATGGGTCAAAAAACCTGAACCAGAGAGCGGAAAAGGGAATTTTTCAGGACGAACTATTTTGGAGAAGAACCAAATAAAATAAATGAGAAAAATCATCTGTATAGCCAATCAAAAAGGTGGGGTAGGCAAAACCACTACAGCCGTGAACCTGGCTGCCTCTCTTGCTGTGGCTGAAAAGCAGACTCTCTTAGTAGATATAGACCCCCAAGGAAACGCCTCTAGCGGGGTCGGCATCAACAAAGATGAGATTAAAGAGAATATCTATCATGCCCTTATGGAAGAGAGGGATGTTGAGGACGTCATAAAAAAGACAGAATTGACTTTTCTCGACGTACTACCCTCAAATATTGATCTTACAGGAGCTGAGATCGAACTGGTCAACCTCTCTTCAAGGGAGTTAAAACTCTGTAAAATCATTCAAAAAATAGAGAATAAGTACGACTATATCCTCATTGACTGCCCTCCGTCCCTGGGGCTGCTAACCCTTAATTCTCTTGCAGCGGCCGACTCAATCCTAATGCCTGTTCAGTGTGAATACTATGCCCTGGAAGGTCTGAGCAGGCTTTTAAGGACGGTGCAGCTAGTTAAAAAACGTTTAAATCCCAGGCTGGAAATCGAAGGATTACTGCTGACTATGTTTGATAACCGAAACAATCTCTGTCAACAGGTTGTCGAAGAAGTAAAGACACATTTCAAGGATAAGGTCTTTAACGTTATGATACCAAGAAATGTAAAGTTGGCTGAATGTCCAAGCTTTGGCAAACCAATTTTAATCTATGACATAAACTGTAAAGGGGCTAGGAGCTATCTACAATTGGCAGAAGAAATTATGATGGCTTTGTAAAAAGTCCATCTGCTGTGTTGCGCTGCATCCTTCGTCATTGCGGTGTACCCCTGAGTACGCCTCACTCCTTCGGATTTGCACGCCTTGCATCTGGAGCTTTTTACTTTGCCATCCAATTTTGACTTTTTACGAGTCCATCAAATTATGAATAACGGAAGGACCAGGCAGTGACTAAGAGAAAGGTGCTAGGGAAGGGATTGGGTGCATTAATCCCAGAGATTAACCAGTATGATGATAAAGACAACTATGTTTACTGCAATGTGGAAGACATTCAACCCAATAAATTTCAGCCAAGAAAAGGATTTGACGAAAACAGGATAGAAGACCTCGTTGTCTCGATAAAAGAGAAGGGAATTATTCAGCCCTTAATCGTTAGAGATGTTGGAGATGGTTATGAGTTGATTGCAGGAGAGAGAAGATGGCGGGCTGCCAAGAGGGCTGGTATCACAGAGGTTCCTGTAATTGTAAAGAAGGCTTCCGATACTGAAGTCCTTGAACTTTCTTTGATTGAGAATATCCAAAGGGAAGATCTGAGTTGCCTGGAAGAGGCGGAAGCATACAAACGACTCACAGAGGAATTCACCTTGACCCAAGAAGAGGTTGCAAAAAGGGTTGGGAAGGATAGATCCACAATTACCAACTACCTTCGTTTA
>PFIF01000097.1 GCA_002782605.1 Deltaproteobacteria bacterium CG_4_8_14_3_um_filter_43_13
CCCCTTCGACCTCTCGGTTTCTGGTCAAGGGTAAACCCGAATACATGGGTGGTCTTATGCACATCGTCCATCTCTGGGATTCATGGAGCACGCTTACTGAGGCAGTTCAACAAGGAAAGTCTGTCATTACCAAGGACGTGAATGAAAGGGGCGAAAAGTGGCTATCTGCTTTCATTGCTGCCATGCACGAACGTGCCCACAGGAATGCTCCGAATGTAGTATCATTGCTTGACCTTTCAAATGTTTACCGGGTGTTGGATGTGGGTGGTGGATCAGGGGCATACTCTATGGCCTTTGTTCATGCCAGGGAGGGTATCCTGACGACAGTCTTTGACCTGCCGAATGTGACCCCACTTACTAGAGAGTACATAGATCAGGAAGGACTGTCAGAGAAGGTGGAAACCGTTGAAGGAGATTATAATAAGGATAATCTGGGTAGTAATTTTGACCTGGTATTTCTCTCGGCCATCGTCCACATTAATTCCTATGATCAGAATAAGGCTCTTATCCACAAAGCCTCCAAGGCATTAAACCCAGGAGGGCAAGTCGTCATACATGATTTCATTATGGATGACGATCGAACCGCCCCCGCCTTTGGAACCCTCTTTTCCCTGAATATGCTGGTTGGGACAGAGGCTGGTGATACGTACACAGAATCTGAGGTGCGAAGTTGGATGGGAGAAGCAGAACTATCCAATGTTAAGAGAAAAGACACCGAATTTGGCACCACCCTGATCATTGGAAAAAAGTAGCTACTCCGAGAAGACAAAAAGCCCCGTGTGTCCTTTCTTTGTCAATGTAGGAGAAGGGCAAGAATTTTCTTGACATTTTTCTTGCTTTAATGATACACAGTTCCGAAAATAAATTAGTAAGTACTTACTTAGTAATAGCCTTTGCATTGGAGAACAAAATGGCCGGACGTCGTCTGAGCTCAGAGAAGAGAAAATCCCAGATTGTAAGGGTCTCAGCACGGTTGTTTTCAAAGAAAGGATTTAAGGGAATTACCACAAAGGAGATCGCAGAGAAGGCAGGCATAAGCGAGGCTATGATCTTCCGTTATTTTTCCACAAAGGATGATCTCTACACTGCTATAATAAAAGATAGGGTAGGAGATAAGGAGGACATATTTCTCCCACATGAGGCTGTGGATGAAAGAGACGACTCTAAGGTTTTTGGAGCACTTGCTGATTATCTCATAAAGAAGAATGAGGGTGATCCTGCCTTTATGAGGTTGCTTCAGTTCAGTATCCTTGAGGGACACAGGCTTTCCGAGATTTTTTTTAAGACCCATATACTCATAAAAGTGCAGTTTCTGTCTGACTACATTGAGCAGAGAATTGCTGAAGGTGCGTTCAAAAAGATGCCCCCTTTTCTACTTGCCAGAGTTTTTTTGGGGATGATAGTCCAGTATATGATAGGTAATGAAGTCTTTTGGAAGAAAGAAAAAATCCACTACTCTCGTGAAGAGGTTGTAAATACATTTGTCACTTTATTCCTGGAAGGGATAAAAATTTCGTAACTATTCAGGAGCCAGGAACCAGAATTCAGGAGACAGAATGAAAAAGCTGCTTCTATTCTGGATTCCGACTCCTGAATTCTGACTTCTGAGCAGTTACAAAATTTCAAAGAGGTAGATTATGGCCCGACTAAATAAGGCATCAGAGCTTCGTATGGTCGCGCATGATTCCTCCTACAGCCTATCTACCTCCTAAGAAACTTGAAGCTCAAGTTTATTTCATTTATAACCCTAATGCGAAGCGTTGGGGTCATTTGCTGAGTAGTTACCGCTGAAATAGTAATAGGGCATCTTCAACGCTGTGGAGAAGACCTTGAAGGATGCAGGGTTTCAAACAGACAACGGCAGCGAGTTTATAGGAAGCTGGAATGCAAAGGAAGACAGCGAATTTAACTAAAATGAAATAATAGAGGTGTCGCATGCAGATTTATGACAGGGCCAAACGAATTGCCGCCGGGGGTGTGCTTGCCGGAATCTTGATCCTGGGCGGTTGCGGGCAGACGACCACAGGCGGTCCACCACAGAGCGGGCCACCCGAAGTGGCCGTTGTGACCGTGCAACCGAAGCGGTTGGTGATCACAACAGAATTGACCGGGCGGACGTCCGCCAATCTGGTTGCTGAAGTGCGTCCCCAGGTGGGCGGCATCATCCAGAAGCGTCTATTTGCGGAAGGCGCCGATGTCAAGGCCGGCCAAGCGCTCTATCAGATCGATCCCGCCCCTTTTCAGGCGGCGTACGACAATGCAGCGGCGAACCTTGCGGCCATGCGGAAGGATGCCGACCGGGCGCGGGCTGCCCTGAGAGCGAGCCTTGCCGGCGTAACCCGGCAGCAGGCGACTACGAAATTCGCCCAGACTAACCGCGAGCGCTTCGAAGAGCTGTCCAAGGATGGCGCTGTCTCGGCTAGCGAGCGCGACCAGGCCGTGACCGAGGCCGACGTGGCCGAGGCCACGATCCGAGTGGTGGAGGCCCAGGTGGAAAACGACCGGGCGGCGGTGGCCGCGGCCGAGGCAGCCATCAAGCAGGCGGAAGCGGCACTGGAGACGTTCCGGATCAATCTCGGGTACACCCGTGTGACGGCCCCCATCTCGGGCCGGATCGGGAGATCCGGCTTCACGGAGGGCGCCCTGGTGATGGCGCAACAGCCGGTGGCCCTGGCTACCATTCAACAACTGGATCCCATGTACGTGGATGTGCCCCAATCCACGACCGAGTTGCTGCGATTGCGGCGCCGCCTGGAGGACGGCCGTCTCAGTAACAACGGGCAGCTCCGGAACAAGGTCCGTCTCCTCTTTGAAGACGACGCCAAATATCCCTTGGAAGGAGCGCTTCAATTCCGCGACGTCACGGTAGATCCGACGACCGGATCGGTCATTCTGCGGGTTCTCTTTCCGAATCCGAAGGGCGTTCTCCTGCCGGGCATGTTCGTCCGGGCGGTGGTGGAAGAGGGCGTCAATCCAAAGGCCCTCCTGGTTCCCCAGCAGGCCGTCTCACGTACCCCGAAGGGGGATCCCGTTGCGCTGATCGTGGATGCCGAGGGCAAGGTGCAACAGCGGATGCTTACACTGGATCGCGCCATCGGCGATGCATGGCTTGTTTCATCGGGACTGGCATCCGGCGAGCGGGTGATCGTCGAGGGGATGCAAAAGGTGAGACCGGGCGCTTCCGTGAAAATGGTTCCCTTTGAAGCGGCTGGGGCAAAGAAAAACGGGGAAGGTCGGAAAGCGGCCCCGGCGGCCGTAAAAGCGGGAGGCAAGTGATGCTATCGAGATTTTTCCTGGACCGTCCGGTCTTCGCTTGGGTGATCGCCATTGTCATGATGGTGGCAGGCGGCCTGGCAATCTACAACCTGCCCATATCCCAATACCCCCCCATCGCTCCGCCGTCCATTGCCATCACGGCCTTCTACCCGGGGGCTTCGGCGGAGACCGTTGAAAACAGCGTGACGCAAATTATCGAGCAGAAGATGGCCGGCTTCGACAAGATGCTCTACCTGTCTGCCGCGAGCGACTCGTCCGGCACGTCTCGCATCGAGCTGACCTTTGCCCCGGGGACCGACCCGGACCTCGCCTGGGCTCAGGTGCAGAACAAGCTCCAACTCGCCATGGCGAGCCTGCCGGAAGTGGTGCAACGCGGAGGCGTCAAGGTCAGCAAATCCACCAGAAACTACCTGATCATCGTGGGCCTGATCTCGGAAGACGGCAGCATGGATGGCAATGATTTGAGAGACTATGCCCAATCCAACCTGGAAAAGGTGCTTTCGCGGGTTCCGGGGGTCGGCGAGGTTGAAACCTTTGGCACCCAGTACGCCATGCGGGTCTGGCTCAACCCCGATAAACTCACCGATTACCGGATGACGGTTCAGGATGTCATCACGGCGCTGCGGGTCTACAACGCGCAGGTTTCCGCGGGTCAGTTCGGCGGGGCGCCGGCGGTGAAGGGCCAGCGTTTGAATGCCGCCATCATCGTCCAGAGCATGCTCAAAACGCCGGAGGAGTTTGCCGCCGTCCCCATCCGCACAAATCCGGACGGATCCATCGTGCGGATCAAGGATGTGGGACGAACGGAACTGGGAACCGAGCAATATGATATCCAGGCTTATTTCAACGGCAAACCTGCCGCCGGCATGGCCATCCGGCAGGCCGCCGGCGCCAATGCCCTGGACACGGCCGATGCCGTCCGGGCCAAGCTGGCAGAAATGAGCCGCTACTTCCCCTCCGGCATGAAGGTCGTTTATCCCTACGACACCACCCCCTTTGTCACGGTGGCCATCGAGGAGGTGGTCAAGACCCTTTTCGAGGCGATCCTGCTCGTTTTCCTGGTGATGTTTCTGTTCATGGGAAACATGCGGGCCACACTGATTCCGACCATCGCGGTGCCGGTGGTGATCCTGGGCACTTTCGCGGTGCTGGGGCTTTTCGGGTTCACCATCAACATGCTCACGATGTTCGCCATGGTGCTGGCCATCGGCCTTCTGGTGGACGACGCCATCGTGGTGGTGGAAAACGTGGAACGGATCATGGGCGAGGAAGGACTCCCGCCCAAAGAGGCCACCGCCAAGTCTATGGACCAGATCACCAGCGCCTTGATCGGCATCGGGTTGGTGCTCTCGGCGGTCTTCGGCCCGATGATGTTTTTCGGCGGTTCCACCGGGGTGATCTACCGACAGTTTTCCGTGACCATCATCGCCTCCATGCTCCTTTCGGTGGTGGTGGCCTTGGTCCTTACGCCGGTCCTCTGCGCATCGCTTCTCAAGCCGGTGCCCAAGGGGCACGAGGCGGCGGAAACGGGGATCTGGTTCCTGCGTCCCTTCTTCAGATGGTTTGACCGCATCTTTTTCCGAACCAGGGACGTTTATCTGAAAGTGGTCGGTCACGCCCTTTCGAGGAAACTGCGTTATCTGTTTGTCTTTTTGCTGATCGTGGCGGCGATGGGCTACCTGTTTCAACGGATGCCCACCGCCTATCTCCCGGACGAAGATCAGGGTATCCTGTTGGTTCAGGCCATGCTCCCGGCGAACTCGACCCTGGAGCAGACCGAGGAAGTCTTGGAGAGAGTCAGGAACCATTTTCTTGAGAGCGAGAAAGACGCGGTGGAATCCTGCATGACGGTTGCCGGCATGAGCTTCTCCGGCAGGGGACAGAATGTGGGCCTGGCTTTCGCCAAACTCAAGGACTGGAAGCTGCGGAGCCGACCGGACCAGAAGGTCTGGGCCGTGGCCGGAAGGGCCATGGGGGAATTTGCCAAGATCCGCAACGCCATGGTGTTTGCGTTCCCGCCGCCGGCTGTCATCGAACTGGGCCAGGGCACGGGGTTTGATTTTCAGTTGCTCGACCGTGGCGGTCTGGGCCACGCCGACCTGATGGCGGCCCGCAACCAGCTTCTCGGCATGGCCATGAAGGACCCGAGATTGGTCCGGGTTCGACCCAATGGTCTGGAAGATGTGCCCGAATACCGGATTGACGTGGATTGGGAAAAGGCCGGCGCCCTGGGGGTCCCCATCGCCGCCATCAACAACACCATTTCGGCGGCCTTCGGCAGCGCCTATGTCAACGACTTTATCCAAGGCGGCCAGGTCAAGCGGGTTTTCGCCCAGGCGGACGCCCCTTACCGCATGCTGCCCGGAGATCTGGAAAAGCTCTATGTAGGCAATACTGCGGGCAAGATGGTCCCCTTTGCTTCTTTTGCGTCCGGCCACTGGACCTCCGGTTCTCCGAAATTGGAGCGCTTCAACGGCTTTCCGTCCATCAACATCTGGGGCGAGCCGGCGCCGGGGAGGAGTTCCGGTGAGGCGATGCGGGTCATGGAAGAACTGACCTCGAAGCTGCCTCAGGGGATCGGCTTTGACTGGACAGGGCTTTCCTACCAGGAGCGGCAGGCCGGCGCCCATGCGGCCCCGCTATACGCCTTTTCGATTCTTGTGATTTTCCTGTGTCTGGCGGCGCTCTACGAGAGTTGGCCCATTCCCATTTCGATCCTGCTGGCCCTCCCCCTTGGGGCAATTGGCGGCGTGATTGGCTCGACTCTCAGGGGCTTGCCCAATGACGTCTATTTCCAGATCGGGCTTTTGACCACCCTCGGTTTGACCACCAAGAACGCCATCCTGATCGTCCAGTTCGCCAAGGCTCGGGTGGAAGAAGGAATGGGGCTGATCGAAGCAACGCTGGAAGGGGCAAAATTAAGGTTGCGTCCCATTATCATGACCTCGCTGGCCTTCGGATTCGGGGTCATGCCGCTAACCTTTGCGACCGGGGCAGGCGCAGGTGCGCAAAAAGCCATCGGCACCGCCGTGCTCGGAGGGATGGTCACCGCCACCTTTTTGGTGACCTTGTTTGCACCCCTCTTCTATGTGGTGATCGAAAAGCTCTTCGGAAAACGGGGGAAGGGTGAAGAATCCAAGACAAATGATGCAAATCCATCGGGGGATCGATGATATGAATATAAACCGGTTTCTTCTTACAGGTGCGATCGTTGCCCTTCTGGGGGGGTGCACGCTGGCCCCGGAATACACGCGGCCTGCCGCTCCTGTCCCCGCCGATTGGCCGACCGGCGCGGCCTATCAGGAAACGAAGTCCGCCGCATCCGCGCCGACGGCGGAGGGGTTGCCGTGGCGGGAGTTCTTCACCGATGAACGCCTGCAAAAGGTCATCGAAACCGCCTTGAACAACAACCGCGATCTGCGGATGGCGGCCCTGAATGTCGAGAGGGCGCGGGCGTATTACGGCATTCAGCGGGCTGAATTGTTGCCTACAGTCAATGCGGTCGGGAGTGGGTATAAAGAGCGTGTGCCGGCGGATCTTTCGTCCACCGGAAGTGCGAGGACCTCCGAACGATACGATGTCAATCTCGGCATCACTTCCTGGGAAATCGATTTCTTCGGCCGCATCCGCAGCCTGAAGGACCGCGCGCTGGAAGAATACCTCGCCACGGATGAGGCCCGCCGCGGCGCCCAGATCCTGCTGGTGTCCACGGTAGCACAGGCGTATCTGGCCCTGGCAGCGGATCGGGAAGCCCTCAAGCTGGTGGTCTCCACCCTGGAAACGCAGGAGGCCTCCTACAAATTGATCCGGAGGCGTCAGGAGGTCGGGATCGCGTCCGAACTGGAACTGCGGCAGGCCCAAAGCCAGGTGGATATAGCCCAAGGAGACGTCGCCCGCTATACCCAACTGGCGGCGCAAGATGAAAACGCCTTGAATCTTCTCGTCGGATCTCCCCTGCCGCCGGCGCTCCTGCCTGCGGAGTTGGGCAGCGTCAGCCCTCCCAAAGAGATCTCTCCCGGCCTCTCCTCCGAACTGCTCCTGCGCCGACCCGACGTGCTGGCGGCGGAACATGGGCTCAAGGCGACCAACGCCAATATCGGCGCCGCCCGTGCGGCTTTCTTTCCGCGCATTTCCCTGACGACCGCCATCGGAACCGCAAGCGCCGATCTGTCCGGGCTCTTCAAAGGCGGTTCGGGTACGTGGAGTTTCGGACCGCAGATCGTCATGCCGATTTTCGATGCCCGCACCTGGTCGGCCTACGATGTAACGAAAGTGGAGAGGGAAATATCCGTGGCCCAGTATGAGAAGGCAATCCAGGCGGCTTTTAAGGAAGTGGCCGATGCCCTTGCCGTGCAGGGTACGGTGAACCGGCGGATCGCGGCGCAGCAGTCGCTAGTTAATGCTGTTGCGGAAACCTACCGCCTCTCCAATGCGCGCTATACCAAGGGAATTGACAGCTACCTGGGAGTCCTCGATGCGCAACGCTCGCTCTATGCGTCTCAACAGGGACTGATCGCCCTCCACCTTGCCGGGGTTGCCAACCAGGTCACGCTATACAGGGTGCTTGGCGGGGGTATGTAAGAAGGATTTTAGCGGGAACATCTTTCGGTCGAATCCTTAGCAGGCTGCATACATTTTTAGGCATTGTTAATTTAGTATATCTTCCAGGCCATAGTTCCATTTTAGCATTAAAAGAGTGACAGAGTATTTGAGCATCTCCTTGCTTTTGCTGTAGCATTTCGATTTTCTTCGCATCCTTGCAAGAAAGTTACGAAACAAACTATTGTAACCCTCTACGGTAAATGTCTCAGCCTTGGATTGGATATGCAGATCTTTAGGAACAAAATTTTCGTAAGGTTTCCAATAGTCGGTTGCTATTTTCCCGATCTGGATATCCTGGATGGCCTCCCACAGTTGCTTTCCGGTTGCTATCCCGCGATCGCCCAATACGCAGTCGATGAACCTTTTCCCATATCTATCAACAGCAACCCATATCCAGCAAAAGTTTTTTTTGAAGAGATATAGCTGTGCATCTCATCTATCTCCACGACCTCTATTGCTTTGTCGGATCGGATATCATCGGCAGCTTTACCAAACGCCTTTATCCAATTGTAGACAGCGACATGACTGCATTTAAGAAATCGTCCTATAGAGCGAAAACCAAGGCCTTCGAGATAAAGCTCAAGTGCCTGCCGCTTGACCGTAGAGCTTTTGCCGACATGTTGTACCGTATGTCTATATCCGCACGATTTACATTTATGGCGCTGTCGTCCCTTAACGATGCCATCTTTTTTGCACTCTCCACAACCACATTTGGGACAGGTGACCATGACAAATCCTCCTTTATTGGAAATAATATAGCTGGGAGTTTACCATAGCTATACAAAATTAACAATACCCATTTTTAGAAAGGAAAAAAAGGTGAAAATTATCGGTATAGTTGCAAGCCCGCGGGGCGCTAGAGGAAACACTGCGAGATTACTCCAGGTGGTTCTGGAGGGGGCTGAAAGCCAGGGTGCTGAGGTGGAGGTCGTTTTTCTTCCGGGAAGAACCGTGCTCCCTTGTAAGGCTTGTGATACGTGCCACAAGAAGGGACGATGCCCCCAAAAGGATGATTTCGAATCAATTAAAGAAAAGATTCTTAGATCGGATGGTCTTATACTAGCAAGCCCCAATTACATCTTCAGTGTCAGCGCCCAGATGAAGGCCTTTATGGATAGGTGCTGCGGTGTAATTCACTGCATGGCCTTTGAAGGGAAATATGGGGCTTCGGTGGTTACATCTGGTGTGGGAGATGAAAAGCCCATTGCCGATTATCTCAACAATTTTCTGATCACTACCGGAACCAGACCGGTGGGCTCTGTCTGGGCTACCATGGGCACAATCTCTGGGGAAGACTTCCCTTTGGATATCAGGAGTCAGGCTCTAGGGTTGGGGAAAAAGCTGGTGTAATCATGGAGAGATAAGGCTACCTTCCCGGAAATTGAAAGAGGGATAAAAGATTTTAAGGAAAGGATGCGATCATTGATCCTTTACCGAAAAGAGGAATGGCCTTATGAATATGAATATTGGGAGAAACATCGGGGGTTAACGTAGAAGGCAAGAGGCTGTGTGGCAGAATCAAAAAACATCTAAGGAGATAGTAACAATGAAGAGTAAGATAGCTGAAGCAATCAAGATGAAATATTCCCCTGTGGCTATTCTGTGGACCGATGAGAGGCCAGAAAAGGCCCTTCAGTTTAAGGAGGGGCGCTGGGGATGTGAGACCTTTCTCCTTTGCAGTGCAGCAAAGGGGAGGGTTGCTGCAGCAGATAGAGAAACATTTGGATGTATCGGGGGTGGTGTGGGCCTGGGTTTCGGGAATCAGTATCTAAATTTCCCAGGGGGTATCGAGTACTATATCTCAACAGGAAACCCTGAATTCTGCAACACGGAAATGGGAAAAAAGATCGCCGAAGATATGCCCGAATTGGTGGACGGTGAAGGCTATGTGAAGAACCCGGAGTTGGCCAAAGAGTTTGTGAATTCTCTGCCCATGATTGACGTGCCCACCAGATATGTGGTTTTTAAGCCAATAGAGCTTGTTTCTGATGATGAAGAACCCAAGGTGATCATCTTTCTGGTAAACCCGGATCAGCTCTCTGCCCTGGTGGTTCTTGCCAATTACGACAGAGAGAGCAATGTAAATGTAATCGCTCCCTTTGGTGCAGGGTGTCATCAAATCGGCATCCTCCCATATCGAGAAGGAGAATCTCTCGAGCCAAATGCCATCATTGGGCTTACCGACCTTTCGGCCAGAAAACGCATGATGAGAATGGTGGATAAAGACATTCTCTCTTTTACTGTTCCATTCAAGATGTTCCAGGAGATGGAAGGGAATGTGGAGGGGAGTTTCCTTGAGAAAGAGACCTGGGCATCTGTCATCGGCATTAAAGAAGGGGATTGACTTATTACGTAAGAGAAGTGTATCTTTTCTATCCATCTTATAAGGAGTAGGTTAGCATGATGAAACCCAGGTTTATCATAGTCGGATGTATTACAATGGTCTTGATGACTGTTACAGTATTCATCAACCTTTCCAGGGCGGAGGAATATTCCCTTGCCGACCTCTATAGGATTGCCCTTGAACGCTCTGAAAGGATAAAGTTATCAGAGGAAGACCTGTATATTTCAGAAAGAACAAAAGACAAGGCGATCTCTGTCCTCTTCCCCCGACTCTCCACCTTCGGGAACTTTACGGGATACAGCGAGGATAAACGGTCAGCGACAGGTGCTGTTATCCAGCCTGATTATTCTACATCCTGGGGGTTAAGACTCGACCAATCTCTTTCATTAAGCGGTAGGGAGCTTGATGCCTTTAAAATATCGAAAGACAATATTGAAAAGAGCAAATATGACCTCGATGCAGTTAGGGAGGAATATATTTTCGGTGTTTCCTCTGCCTATTACGATGTCCTAAGGGTGAAGAAGGCTGTGGATATTGCAAGGGCAAATGTTGAGAGACTCACAAAGCACAGGGATGCCGCCGCCATAAGAGTCAGGGTGGGTGAAGTGACAAAGACCGTTCTTCTAAGGGCAGAGGCGGAATTATCAGGTGCCCAATCGGAACTGATTAGGGGAGAAAACGCTCTGAGTTTTGCAAAGACAGTCCTTGCAAGGGTCGTCGGGTTGACAGGAGATTACGATCTTAAAGAGGTACCGGAGGGCAATCAGTACCCGGCAGGCTACAAGCCCGAGGATGCCCTGGGACCACTCAAGGAAGCAGCCCTCTCGGAAAGGGCTGAATTGAAGTCTTTGGACATACAGAAAAAGATTGCAGGGGATCAGGTTAAATACGCTCGAGGCCTCTACTGGCCCACACTTTCTATTGAGGGTGTTTATTTAGGTAGAGATGAAGACCCTGCAAGCGCTTTTATTAATAGGGAAAGCATCTACGCGGGCATTAAGCTGACCTTCCCATTTTTTGAGGGAGGTCTCCGGAGGGCAGAGGTGATGGAGGCAATGGCAAAACAGAGACAGGCTAATCTTATATATGAAGACCTGAGGAAGAGAATAAATGTAGAGGTTGAAAACGCCTACCTTGACTACATGACACAGAAAGGGGTTTTGAAATCCCTTGAAGACAGGCTGGCATTCGCCAGGGAAAACTACAGTGCTATTTCAAGACAGTTTGAATTTGGCCTGGCCAACAGTATAGATGTAATGGATGCAAATACATTGCTTGTCACAGCAGAGCGTCAGCTTGTAGATGCGGCATATAACTATAAACTGTCCATTCTGAGGATTGAAAGGGTAACAGGTAGACTGATGAAAAGGGTCACAGGGAAGCAGGCTGCCATTAGATATTAGGCTGAAGGCTAAAGGCTGAAGGCTGACCTCTGGAGTCCAGTATCTGAATTGGAGTAACAGTCAGGATACGGTAAAAAAGTAAAAGGGGGCAAATCTATGCTTATGCAATACTGTATTGGTAATGATTACGGGAAAGGTAACAGATCAGGTCAGGTTGTCCTTTTGTTGTTTCTTCTATCCCTTATCTTCATTTGCCTTGCCTGTAAGAACAAAAAGGTAGAAGCGACAGCGGGGAAGGCTATCAATGTCCGTGTTCAAGCCGTTGAGAAAAGGTCTTTCAGACCCTTCGTGGAAAGCATTGGTACACTTGTTCCCGGTGAGGAGGTTGTGGTAAGCAGCGAGATTGAAGGGGTTTTGAGAAGTGTCAGGGTGGATGAAGGAACAGTGGTTTCAAAGGGGATGCTTCTTGCGGCAATTGACGATACGAACTACAGCCTCGAAGTGAAGAGGACAGAGATCGCTTTGAAGCAGGCAGAAGCAACCCTTGAAAATACGAGATTGGAGTATCAGCGAAAGGATGCCCTTTATAAAGAAGAACTGGTAACGAAACAACAGTTCGATGATGTCTCTACTCGTCTGTCTCTGGCTATGGCTGAGGTGGAACGGGCAAAGACAACCTGTGCCCTTTCTAGAGAAAGGCTTTCCAAAACAAGTATCCACTCTCCCATAAATGGTATCATAAAGGAAAAGAGGATTTCAGCAGGGGATTATGTGAGGAACGGCACAAACCTCTTTGCGGTCATCCAGAGCAATCCTCTCAAGCTCGTTTTTACGGTAACGGAAAAGGACGTTGGGAAAATCCGTATAGGGCAGGATGTACTCTTTAGGGTTAATGCCTTTCCTGGCAAGGAATTTAAGGGAAGGGTGAGCATCCTCTATCCCAGCCTTGAGGAAAGGACCAGGACCCTTCAGGTTGAAGCAAGGGTTGGCAATCATGATGGGCTCCTGAAGCCAGGGCTCTTTGCCAATGTTACTCTCTATACCGGTGGACCGAGGGATACAGCCGTTGTCCCCATAACATCTATCCTCTATGACGACTCAAAGACCAGGGTCTTTGTTATTGAGGGTGACCGTGCCAGAGAAAGAGAGGTAAAGATTGGCAGTAAGTACGGGGAGTTTATGGAGATTGCAGAAGGGCTGCAGGAGAAGGAGATGGTTGTAGTTGTAGGCCAAAACAACCTGTCGGAGGGGGTGAAGGTCAATGTGGCTCGCTGATACATCTATTAGACGGCCTGTCTTTGCAACCATGTTTATCCTTGCTCTGGTGATTCTTGGCCTGGTCAGTTACCCTGAGATCGGTGTTGACCTCTTTCCCAAGGTTGATTTTCCAATTGTAAATATCACAACAAGGTTGAAGGGCGCATCCCCGGAGATCATGGACATTGACGTCACGGATAAGATTGAAGAGGTTGTAAACACAATCAACGGCGTAAAGAGCATTACATCTACAAGTATCGAAGGGGCATCCCTGGTAACGGTAGAGTTTGTCCTCGAAAGGGACATCGATCTTGCCGTACAGGATGTCAGGGAGAAGGTCTCTGTTGTCAGACAAAAACTCCCCAGGGACATTAATGAGCCGATTATAGAGAAGGTTGACCCGGATGCAACACCTGTTTTGTGGTTCAATCTGGCAGGCAGAAGGTCCGTTCGTGATCTTTCTATGTATGCCGACGAGGTCTTAAAGGAGCAGTTCCAGAGGGTCAATGGTGTTGGTGCTATTCGGCTGGGCGGATTGAGACTGAGGGAGGTTAGGGTCTGGCTTGATGCAAATAAACTTCAAGCCTATCAGATTGCGGCAAATGACGTTTTAGGGGCGCTTCAGCGTGAGAATGTGGAACTTCCTGGGGGGAGGATTGAAACTGCATCAAAGGAATACACAGTAAAGATCAAGGGAGAATTCCCCAATGTGCCTGATTTCAATGACCTGATTGTCACCTATTATAAGGGAGCACCGGTCAGGCTCCGGGATATTGGAAGGGTTGAGGATGGGATGCAGGAGAAACGTTCCCTTGTTCGATTCAACGGGGTGCCTGCGGTTGGTATAGGGGTTCAGAAACAATCCGGGACAAACACTGTTGAGGTAATCAACCGGGTCAAGAAAGAGCTTTCGGGTATTATAAAGACCCTGCCGCCCGGTATGACCCTGAACATCGCCTTTGACCAGTCTACGTTTATCAAACGCTCCATAAACGAGGTTCAAAAGCACCTGATCCTGGGCAGTCTCTTTGCCGTTATTGCCGTCTTTATCTTCTTAAGAAATTTAAGGACGACCCTCATCACTGCCGTAGCCCTGCCGGTATCGATTGTCTCCACATTTGCCATGATCAGGTTCTTTGGTTTTACCTTTAACAACATGACCATGCTTGCCCTCTCCCTTTCCGTTGGTCTTCTTATAGATGATGCCATCATAGTGGTCGAAAACATATACCGTCATATCGAGGAAGGGAGGGAGCCACGAGAGGCTGCCTCTTTTGGCACCTCTGAGATAGGACTTGCGGTTATGGCCACCACCTTTGCTATCGTTGCAATCTTCCTTCCCGTGGCATTCATGAAGGGGATGGTCGGAAGGTTCTTCCTGCAGTTTGCGCTTACCGTGGTCTTTTCGGTCCTGGTATCCATGCTGGTTTCCTTTACCCTGACCCCAATGATAGCTTCCATCTTTCTGAAAAGGATGAAATCAATAGAGGGGAATCCTATAGGAACCCCTTCCAGATTTGCTTACATTTACAGGATGGGGCAATGGTTTGAGACAGGCTACAAAAAGATGGAAGGGGCATACAGACGACTTTTAGGGATTTCTCTTCGCTACAGGAAAACCGTTCTGGTTCTTGCCCTGGTCCTATTTCTCTTTAGCCTTTATATCACAAAATTCATGGGTAAGGAGTTCATACCACCCGAAGACCAGAGCCAGTTTATCGTGAGACTTGAAGCCCCAATAGACTATTCTATTGATAAGGCAGACGACCTCTTCAAAAAGGCCGAACAGATATTAAGAGAGACCCCAGAGGTGAAGACAGTCTTCTATGCACTGGGGTTTGGCTTAACCCCTCAGATAAACAGGGCCGTCCTGTTCGTACGTCTGAAGCCTAGGGTGGAGAGGGAGAAAAGCCAGGAACAGATTAAGGCAGAGGTAAGAAAGAAAACTCGTCAGATAGCGGGGCTCAAGGCAACGGCCGAGGATATAGCCATGATTGGCGGGGGTCAGAGGATAGTACCGATTCAGTACAGTATCAGGGGAAGGGACCTCTCTTCCCTTCAGACCTACACGAGGCAGATCGTTGCTGAGTTTTCAAGATTGCCCGGCATTGTGGACGTAGACACCTCCCTTGAAACGGGGAAACCGGAGCTTAAGGTCTATATTGACCGGGACAAGGCTGCGGATATGGGGGTGGATGTTGCCACTGTTGCCCAGGTCATTAATATCCTCATCAGCGGTGAGCTGGACATAACAAAGTTCAAGGATGAGACCAGGGGGAAAAGATACGAGGTTAGGGTCAGGCTCAACCCTGAAGACAGGAAGGATCCGGATGATCTGACAAGGCTTTATGTTAGGTCACGGGACGGAAGGCTTGTTGAACTCTCCAGTGTTGTACGGATCCAGGAAGGAGGAGGTCCCAACATTATCAACCGGGTGGACAGGCAGAGGGCTGTAACTGTCTTTGCCAGTCTTGAGGGTAAACCACTGGGACAGGCGATGGGAGAGCTTGATGCCATATCGGCAAAGGTACTTCCACCTGATTATCTGCCGAAGTACAAAGGCATGGCTGAAACCATGGGAGAGTCTTTCAGGTATCTCTTGTTTGCCCTTATCCTTGGAGTGGTCATGGCATATATGATACTGGCTTCACAGTTCGAGAGTTTTGTGCACCCTTTTACGGTTTTGCTTGCCATGCCCCTCTCATTCATCGGGGCATTCGGGGCGCTCCTCATTACAGGGAATACCCTCAATATATTCAGTTTGATAGGGCTCATTCTCCTAATGGGGCTTGTGAAGAAGAACTCGATCCTGCTTGTAGATTACACCAATACCCTGAGGGAAAGGGGCATGTCGAGACAGGAGGCAATCCTCCATGCTTGCCCTGTAAGACTTAGGCCTATTCTTATGACAACCCTGGCCATGGTCTTTGGCATGATGCCAGTGGCATTCGGTATCGGCGAGGGTTCGGAAACCCGTTCCCCAATGGGAATCTCCGTCATTGGCGGTCTTCTTACCTCCCTTTTTCTGACCCTCCTTGTCGTTCCGGCAGCCTATGACCTCTTTGATGATTGGCTGGCAAGGTTTGTGAAAAAGAGAAAGGGCAGGGGCGAATAATCGCAGTATCTGGATGAAAGGGAGAAAGGCTTGGAAACTCTAAAGATGGCGCTCGTTATCTTTTCCGCTCTATCACTTATATATGTCTCATCTTTTGGATGTGGAAAGGAGGGGGAAGACGAGATTAGCGGTACGGCAAATAGAGGTTTTGAACAGAAGGTCATCAATATCGAGGCTGCCAGTGTAAAGACAATGGATATTGACTATGCTATAGATGCCATTGGCTCGTTTCTTTCAAATGAGAATGTGACCATCACTTCGGAGGTTACAGGGAAAGTTAAGGAGATATTTGCCGATGAAGGGAGTCCGGTAAAGAAAGGGGGTGTTCTTCTCCAGATCGACGATGAAAAGGCACTACTGGCCGTCGAAAAGGCGAGATCGATCCTTGAAGAAACAAGGGCAGCTTTTGAGAAACTAATGGCAGGGGCAAGAGCAGAAAGAGTCGAACAGATGAAGACGAATCTGGATAAGACAAGGATCAGCCTTGAGAAGATAGAGGGCGATTATAAGAAACAAAAGGAATCTTACGAGAGCGGGTCAATAGATAAGGGCACATTTGATAAGATAGAGTCCAGATATGAAATAGCAAAGAAGAAGGCATTGACTGCTGAAGATGGATATAGAATAGCCGTAAGTGGCCCTGCGAAAGAGGATGTTGGGGTAGCAAAAGCAAAGGTTGAAAAGGCTATGGTGAACTTGAAGGTATCGGAGAAGAATCTTAAAGATACAAGGGTATACTCTCCTATCACCGGGATAGTTAATAGTAGGATGGTATCTCCTGGAGAGCACATCAAAAACGGCATTAAGCTTTTTAAGATAGTGCAAAACGACCCATTAAAGCTCTCTTTCTCTATCCCTGAGACATTTGCCGGTGAGGTTAAGATAGGTCAGAACCTGGTAGCCACGGTTAATGTCTTCCCGGGAGAAAAGTTTACAGGAAAGGTATATTTTATAAGCCCTGAATCCGACCCTTCTACACGAAGCCTTAAGGTAAAGGCAAGGATAGGGAATAGAGATAACAGACTAAAACAGGGATTCTCTGCAGGCATACAGTTAACTACCTCGACCAAAAAGGACGCTATGGTGCTTCCGGAAGAGGCTGTTGTGTCAGTGGCTAATAAGCCATCCATATTTATAGTGAGGAACAACAGGGCAATACTGGACCACATAAGAGTTGGCAGACGCCTTGACAGAAAGGTAGAGGTGTTATCCTATAGGTTAAAAAGGGATGACATGATAGTTACAAAAGGGCATAAAAACCTTGTGGATAATGCCAATGTGAGAATAATAAGGAGGGAAGGGGGATAAGATGAAGATGGTTCTTATAGCGTACTCTGAGGCTGCTGACTACGATCTGATAGGGGCCATAAAGGCCGCAGGGGTGACAGGTTACACAAAATTTACTGAGGTTCTGGGCGAAGGCACCGAGACCGAGCCTCATATGGGAACTCAATGCTGGCCAGGAAGGAACAACTTCCTGGCCATAGCAGTTGAAGATAAAAAGGTCGAACATCTGATTTCAACAGTTAAAGAAATGAAGGAAAAGCACCCCAAGGCTGGGGTCAAGGCATTTATTATGCCTATGGAGGGAATATTCTAGCGCCGTTTATGAGAGGGGTGCACCTTTATCAGTTTGAAAGGGAAATCGAGTAAACCTCCTTGAGGAGGCAATTGAATCAGTTCTATCCCAGGACTATAAGGATTTTCAAGTTAGTTGCAAAGTCCCAAAGTTGAGGAGTCAGAGGTCAGGAGTCAAAATGGGAAACGTAGAATATAAACAATTGGATATAAAATCCATTGATCTGACTGACACTACCTTTGTCATTACCTATGGTTTTACCCTAACTCAATTAAAGAAATCCATTGAGAAGATAGGCATACTCAATCCTCCACTGGTGAAAAAGAAATCCAGGGAGCAGTACAGCATAGTGTGTGGTTATAAAAGACTTCTGGTCTGCCAGGACATGGGGATAGAAAAATTGAGATGCGCTATTATGGGCCAGGGTATTGAAGAGAAGGATACCTTTTTGACAGGCCTTTTTGACAATCTCTCCCATAGGGTATTAAACCCTGTTGAGAAATCCATAACCATCAGTAAACTACAAAAATACTATTCAGGTGAGGTTATAGTAAAAAAATTCTTACCCCTTTTAGGATTGAACCCCCATTATTCGGTATTGGATAGGATCAAACCTCTATCAGGTCTGGATGCAAAGGTTAAAGATGCAGTTGTAGATGGAAGGATAGATGAGGGGGCAGCCGCAAAGCTTTTGAATTTTTCAGAAAAAGACAGGGAACTACTTTTCCAACTTCTCTCTGTCTTAAGGTTCAGCAAAAATAAGCAGAACGAGATTATTGATAATTCATATGACATTGCTAAGAGAGACGGATGCTCAATATCCGACTTTCTTAATGCCAAGGGATTAAAGGAGATTTTAACTGATAGTGACCTCAACATACCGCAAAAGGGCAATAGGGTGCGTTACTTCCTAAGAAAGCTGAGATATCCAAAGATAATTAAAGCTGAGAAGGATTTCATGGAGGTGAGAAGGAAGTTGAATCTAGGAGATACGATAAAATTAACCTCTCCGCCGTCTTTTGAGGGGGACAGATACTGTATTGAGTTTCAATTTGAAAACATGGATGACCTTGAAGAGAATCTGAAAAAGATAGCCTCTATTAAACACAATAAAGAATTCAAAAGAATAATTGAAGGCTAAAAAGATGGTCAGATATATTCCCAGTAAGATTATTGTTGACACCAAAGTCAGAGATTCACTCCTTACTCATAACATTCTTAATAATCTTCCAGGTGTTCCAGTAGAGTATGTAGCTGACACAAGTACAGCAATAGATGCGATAAGAGGCAGGAAAGACCCCTTATATGCTGGGAAAAAGGTGCTCTTACTCACGGAAAACAGGGGAAGGTTTCTGAAACCCTGTCCTGGCACAAAGGAATATATATGCTGTGGCTACCGAATACTGAATTTTGCAACCAACTGTAACCTGGAATGCTCTTATTGTATCCTTCAGTCCTACCTGAATAATCCGGCAATGGTAGTATATGCCAATATAGAGGATATGTTTGCCGAACTTGAGGATGAACTAAGCCAGGATTCCGAGTCCATATATCGTATTGGGACAGGGGAATTCACCGATAGTTTAGCCCTGGATCATCTGACAGGTTTTGCAAAGCTAATATTGCCATATTTCGCTCACAAACAGAATGTAATTCTGGAGTTAAAGACAAAGACAGATAATATAGGCAATCTAATTGATTTACAACATAATGGCAATACAATGGTATCCTGGTCTTTGAATACAGAAGAGGTAGCCAAAAGAGAGGAACTTTTTGCACCGTCAATAGACGATAGAATAGAAGCGGCGTTTAAATGTCAGAATGTCGGTTACAGGTTAGGGTTTCATTTTGATCCGTTGATATATTACCCTGGATGGGAGGAAGGCTATCAGAGAACATTGGAGAGGCTTTTTGCCAGGATAGACACCAGGAATGTCTCATGGATAAGTATGGGGGGATTAAGGTTTTTGCCTGAATTAAAGCCCATAATTCAAAAAAGATTCCCCCAAAGTAAGATAATATATGAAGAGTTTGTTCCGGGTATGGACGGGAAAATGAGGTATTTTAAACCTATTCGGATAGAGATGTATTCCAGGATGTTAGAATGGATAAGGGATTATGATCCGAAACTGTGTGTATACCTTTGCATGGAGAGCCGCGAAGTATGGAAAAAAGTATTTAAGGAAGATCGGGTTGAAAACAGCGAAAATCTGGCTAAAATACTGGACGATACCGGAGATAAAAAATGAATATTAAAGAGAATATCATCAAGCCTAATTCAGAAGCAGGAAGTGGAAGAGTCAAACAATACGTACTTTCCAAAGGCAGAAAAGTTACGCAGATTACAACATTCTGTCCTGACATTATAGGCCCTGGCCCGACCCACATTTACGTTATTGAAGATGAAGCCTTGATTATGGTGGATACAGGTATTCCAACCCATATGGCTAAAAAGATCTTCTACTACTGGAGAAATCAACCTATACCACAAAAGGTGAAAGATCTGCCGGATGATTACAGTGAGACTGAACTAATCACTGGGCTGAAAGCGGTAGGCTACTCCCCCAAAGACATAGAATTTATTATAATAACCCACGGCCACCCGGATCACTATCTCCTGGGTAATACCATAGTACAGAAAAGCAGGGCCAGGGTTTCATCCCATGTTATGGACACTGACCGTATTTGTAATCCATGGGCAATATCAAAGAGCGTTTTTGAAGGACGCCCCAGGTACCAAGCCTTTGGTATGCCTCTTCCCAAATCTTCAGCCTATGAATACCATAAAGAGGCGGTACAGGAATCTTTCAGCCTCTCTCTGAAGGTGGATCATCCTATCGCAATGGATGGATTTCTGTCATTAAATGGATTCCAGAGTGATTTTATAACAGTAAAGCACTCCCCAGGCCATTCACCCGGGTCAATCTGCCTCAGAATCGGTTCAGAAAAGGATGAGGAGAAGACACTGATCTGTGGAGATGTCCTCTTATATCCCATAACCCCTCATCCCAACGATCTGGTTACATATCTTCGTACCTTAGATGATCTTAAACAACTGGAAAAGATTACTCTCTCTCTTCCTGCACACGGGAGGAATATTCGGGACTTTTACGGAAGGATAGATTTTCTAAAGAAACACCACCGTTCCAGACTTGAGTTCACATACAATGCTTGCAGCAAGCCAAAAACCCCCTGGGAAATCGCTTCCATGCCCCGATATTTTGATGTCTTTGTAGATCCTGCCAAATTTAATCCTATGGCAGGCAACGAGGCATTTGTTCATATGAGGCTTCTGGAGATGGCTAAAGGGCTCTATCGATCAAATATAGATGGGGCAGTCCATTACTTCAAGAACACAGGGGAAAAGTTTGATCACGTATACAGAAGAATCCTGGAGATCATCGACAATAGGAGCTCCACCGTCTTATGAGATGGGCAAGGGAGGCATCCAGACAATCTTTCCTTTGCTTATAGACCGATTGAAAAAAGAGGGACCCAAAAACTGAAAGGGGGAAAATGCCTTGGCCAGAAAAAGGGGATCCCGGACACGGTTCGGGAGACTGCTAAAGGTTATATTTTGGGTTTGTGTTGCCTTCTTCCTCTCTGTTATGTTTACACCTTTACCTAATCTTCTTTCTTCTTACCTCACTGTTGAACCTAACATAAAAAAAGCCGACGTGATCGTTGTCCTGGGGGGAGGATTCTACCCAAAAGGGGAGCTGAGCCTTGCTTCTATGGACAGAACTGTAAAGGGCATAACCCTGTATTTGGAGGGTAGGTCAGGGAAACTCCTATTTGCCGGTGGCAATCCCAAAGGATACCCAGGTTACATATCAGAAGCCAGCAGTATGGCGCAATTAGCAGGCGATCTTAGGCTTACATCCAGGGATATTATAATCGAAAGAAAGTCTAATCGTACTTATGAAAGCGCTGTTATGGTAAAAAAGATAATGGATAATTTGGGGTTTAAGGATGCTGTTCTTGTAACATCTTCATACCACATGCTAAGGTCAAAACTCACCTTTGAGCATGCAGGCGTTGTGGTTTATCCGGCATCTACTGCTCCCATTGAAAAATATACTACCGGTCCTGTTCAACGACTTCTTCTCTTTCAAGCAGTCCTGCATGAATATCTAGGATTGGCATACTACAAATGGAAGGGGTGGATTTAGATACGATTTATTTTTGTATATCTACCGTATCCTGAATACATTTATGCCCCTGCATTCAGGATACGGAGATGAACTGGTTTATATCACACCGGTTGCTCCCATAGCACAGATAACCTGCCCTGTCACAAAGTATGAATCATCAGAGGCAAGAAAGATGACCGTGGGGGCAACGTCTTCGGGCTGTCCCATTCTCTGAATTGTAGATGTAGAAGCAAGTTGCTTATAAAGCATTTCCTTTACTTTATCAGGCATTGACTCCGTCATGGTTGTCTGGGCTGCAGGAGCTACCGCATTAACGCAAATCCCACGTCGTGCCAGCTCTTTAGCATTGGACAGAGTTAACCCTACAATACCCGCCTTGGCCGCACTGTAATTCGCCTGACCTACATTTCCATATAATCCTGCTGAAGAGGTAATGTTGACAATCCTCCCTTTTACATTGTTCTCGATCATATACTTCACTGCGGCTTGAGTATTGAGGAAGGTACCTTTTAAATGCACGGTTATAACATCGTCCCATTGTTTTTCTTCCATCTTATGGAGCAATGAGTCTCTGATTATACCGGCATTATTGACCAGTATGTCCAGCCTACCAAATTCTTTCACAGCCGTACTGACCAACTTTTCAGCTACTTCCTTTGTTCCTACTCCACCTATAACTGCTACAGCCTTCCCACCACTGGATTTTATCTCTTTTACCACTTCATTAGCGGAGTCGTCCACATCATTCACCACTATGAATGCACCTTCCTTGGACATAGCTAGGGCAAAACCCCTACCCAATCCCCTGCCCGATCCAGTAATTATTGCTACCTTACCATCCAGCTTTCCCATTTTCAGACCTCCTTTATTTGATGAAA
>PFIF01000140.1 GCA_002782605.1 Deltaproteobacteria bacterium CG_4_8_14_3_um_filter_43_13
CTTGGAGGAAGGGCAGCCGAGGAGATAGTATTGGGGGATCTCACCACCGGTTCTGGCAACGATCTTGAAAGGTCTACGGATTTAGTGAGGAAGATGGTTTGTGAGTGGGGAATGAGTGAAGACCTGGGGCCTCTTACCTTTGGTAAAAAAGAGGAGCAAATCTTTCTTGGGAGAGAGATTGCTCAGCATCGGGATTATAGTGAAGATACCGCTATAAAGATTGATAAAGAGGTTAGAAGGATTGTTACAGAGAACTATCAAAGGGCAAAGAAAATTTTAACTGAGAATATTACTACCCTTCATGACATTGCCAATGCATTACTGGAAAAGGAGGTTCTTGATGCCTCGGAGATCAACGATATAGTAGAAAAAGGCAAGGTGCAGATAGAGACTGCGGAAGTTAAAGAAGTGAAGAAAACCCGGAAGGCAACCGAAACTACAGAGATTAAAAAGGTGAAAAGGACTAAACAAAAACTGTTAGTTCCAGAATCTTGATTAGAATGACCGATAATCAATATGAAGATGAATTTATTGTAAGATGTAAAAAGGGTGATCTAAACCTCAGCAAGCGTACTCACATTATGGGGGTTATAAATGTAACCCCCGATTCTTTTTCTGACGGAGGATTTTTCTTTGACCCCAATCGAGCCATTGCCCATGCTCTGAAGTTGGTTGATGAGGGGGCCGATATTATAGATATCGGTGGAGAGACAACCAGACCTGGTTCAAAACCGATTACTGCTGAAACGGAGATAAGTCGTGTTATTCCTGTGATAGAGAGGCTTGCGCCGAAAATCGATGTGCCTATCTCCATAGATACTTACAAGTCTCTTGTTGCAGAAAGAGCCATAGAGGCTGGCGCCGAGATAATAAATGACATAAGCGCATTGAATTTTGATCCTAAAATGCTAGAGATTGCTTCCCGCCATGATATTCCTGTTGTCCTGATGCATATAAAAGGTACCCCTGAGAATATGCAGCAAAACCCCTGTTATGTATCCGTGATCTCAGAGATTATCGAGTACCTGAAAGACAGTATTGAGATGGCTGAAAAAGCTGGAATAGACCCCCATAAGATTATTATAGATCCTGGAATAGGATTCGGAAAGTCTCTGGATGACGGACACAACCTGAAGATAATTAATAGGTTATCAGAATTCAAAAGCTTGGGCAAGCCTATCCTTGTGGGCCCATCAAGAAAGGCATTTATTGGGAAAATCCTGAATGCTGATGTAACACAGAGGGAGGAAGGAACTGCTGCTGCCGTGTCAGCGGCAGTACTCAATGGGGCTAACATAGTAAGGGTCCACAATGTGGGTATGATCAGGAAGGTTGTAAGGGTAATTGATGCAATCAAGAATGCATAGTGTCAGTGGTCAGTGGTCAGTGGTCAGTGGTCAGTGGTCAGTGGTCAGTGGTCAGTGGTCAGTGATCAGTGATCAGTGATCAGTTGTAAATTGATAGCCATGGAGACCTATTATGGGAAGATTGTTTGGTACGGATGGTGTAAGAGGGGTTGCAAACATTGAACCCATGACCGCTGAAACAGCGGTGCAGTTGGGTAGAGGGATTGCCTATCTGTTTAAAAATGCACAGAGAAGGCATAAAATAGTAGTTGGTAAGGATACCCGTCTTTCCGGATATATGATAGAAAATGCATTGACTGCCGGAATCTGCTCTATGGGTGTTGATGTTCTGCTGGTTGGCCCTCTTCCGACTCCTGGGATTGCCTTCATTACACCCAGTATGAGGGCAGACGCAGGTGTAGTAATCTCTGCATCCCACAATCCTTTTCAGGACAACGGAATAAAATTTTTTTCCAAAGATGGCTTTAAGCTGCCAGATGAATTGGAGATGAAGATCGAAGAGTTAATCTCAGGGGGCAGTATAGATCCTCTCCGTCCGACGGGATCAGAGGTTGGAAAAGCGTTTCGTATAAATGATGCAAAGGGCAGATATATAGTCTTTCTTAAGAATACGTTTCCAAAGAGCCAGTCCCTGGATGGTCTGAAGATCGTCTTAGACTGTTCAAATGGTGCAGCCTATAAGGTGGCACCTGCTGTATTTAGAGAACTTGGAGCCGAACTGGTTACGTTGGGTGTTGAACCCAATGGTGAGAACATTAATTTAAACTGTGGCTCTTTACATCCAGAGTTAATCAGTAAGACAGTTAAGGAAAAAAAGGCGGACCTGGGCATAGCCTTTGATGGGGACGCTGACAGGGTGGTCTTTGTTGACGAAAATGGTGAGTTGCTCGATGGGGACCATATTATGGCAATATGCGCGGCGGAGATGATAAAGAATAGGAACCTCAAGAAGAATACATTGGTTACTACCGTGATGAGCAATATGGGGCTGGATATAACCCTCAAGAAGCTGGGAGGAAAGATCGTTAAAACAGCAGTGGGGGATAGGTATGTAGTGGAGGAGATGGTGAGAAATGGTTACAACCTGGGTGGAGAAAAGTCTGGCCATATTGTGTTTCTGGATCATAATACCAGCGGAGATGGGATTCTGTCCGCATTGCAGGTATTGGCAGTTATGAAGATAAACGACAGAAGGTTATCGGAATTGGCCAGGATAATGGAACCGCTTCCCCAGGTTTTATTGAATGTAAAAGTCACAGAGAAAAAGGAGATAGGTGATATCCCTGAAATTGCCTCTAAGATAAAGAAGACAGAAGAAAAATTGGGAGATAAAGGGAGGGTTTTGGTTAGATTTTCAGGGACTGAGTTAATATTGAGAATTATGTTAGAGGGAGAAGATGAAGACGAGATATATGCTATGGCAGAAGAGATTGCCGATTGTGCAAACAGGGTTTTGGGGGGACAGTGGAGGTAGGCTGAGTGGCTAGATTGTCGGTAAATGTTGATCATGTTGCAACCCTTAGGGAAGCGAGGAGGATAACCGAGCCTGATCCTGTGACAGCAGCGGCTATAGTTGAACTGGCTGGGGCTGATGGGATAATAGTTCATTTGAGGGAAGACCGAAGGCATATTAAGGATAGGGACCTCCGGTTGCTCAGACAAACAGTCAAGAGCAAGCTGAATTTAGAGATGGCATCAACCGAGGAGATGATAAGGATAGCTTTGGAAGTGAAACCTGATATGGCAACGTTGGTGCCGGAAAAGAGAGAAGAGCTGACCACCGAAGGTGGACTGGATGTGAATATGAATAGGGAAATCATAAAAAATTCTGTGGCGTTGCTTAAAGATGGAGAGATAGTTGTCAGTCTTTTCGTTGATCCGGATATAGATCAGATTACTGCTGCCCATAGAGTTGGTGCCGATTATGTAGAAATCCACACAGGGACATTCTGTGATGCTAAGGACAGGATTGAGGAAGAAAAAGAACTCGACAGGATTTTGACTGCTGTTAAAATGGCATCAGAATTAAAACTGGGAATAAACGCGGGGCATGGATTGAACTATCTGAATATCAAGAGGTTAACAGGGATTAATGAGATTGAGGAGTTCAGTATTGGTCATAGCATAATCTCCAGAGCTCTATTTGTTGGTCTGGATCAGGCGGTTAGAGAGATGATTGAGTTGATAAATTGGTAAGGATTCAAGGGGTCAAGGGGTCAAGGGGTCAAGGATTCGAGTGTTTAAGTATGTCTCATGATGGCGGTTATGGAATTGCTCAGGTAATACTGGAGGGTTAGATTGAAGGTAGTTACGTCTGCGATTATCCAGAGATTGGATAGAAGGGCTATTGAGGAATGCGGGATCCCTGGAATAGTTCTTATGGAAAATGCCGGAAGCAGGGCAGCAGAGGTAATTGAAAGTTACTATCCTGAGCTTATTAAGAAAAAGGTTGCGGTCTTTTCCGGCAAAGGAAACAATGGAGGTGACGGTTTTGTTATTGCCAGGCACCTTTTTAACAGGGGTGTTAAGGTAAAGGTGTATCTTTTGACTGCCGGAAACAGCCTCCTGGGAGACGCCAAGACAAACTTCGAAATTGTAAGACATCTTGGTATAGATATTCTTGAGTTTAAGGGTGAAGGCCTTGTAGGGTTGATTAGAGACGAAACAAGAGACTGTGGTTTGATTATCGATGCCATCTTTGGAACGGGTCTAAACTCTGAGGTAAGAGGTCTGTTTCGGGACGTTATAGAGGTTTTGAACCAGGCCGATATCCCCGTGGTTGCCGTTGATATACCCTCCGGGTTAGATGCCGATACCGGTAAGGTTCTGGGAAACTGTATTAAAGCAGATCTGACAATCACCTTTGCCCATCCCAAGGTAGGACTGCTGATCCCAGAAGGGACAGAATATGTGGGAGACTTAGAGGTAATTGATATAAGCATACCTAAATACTTGATTGAGGAAGAGGAGATACAAAACTATGTTATTGATAGAGATGAGCTGGAATCTCTCCTTAAACCCAGGTACCTCAATTCCCACAAGGGAGACTTTGGGCATCTTTTAGTAGTGGCAGGCTCGATAGGCAAAACCGGGGCAGCGGTTTTGACCTGTCAGGGAGCTATGCGGGCAGGGGCAGGGCTTGTTACTCTTGGCATACCGGAAAGTCTTAATCCTATAATGGAGAGTAAGCTGACAGAGGTAATGACCGAACCTTTGCCGGAGAGTATCCCTGGATTTTTGGGTACCCTGGCCTTTGAAAAGATTATAGCATTAACGGAGAAAAAGGGCGCATTGGCTTTGGGACCTGGGGTATCTACAAGTGATGGAACGGTAGAGCTTGTTCATAGGATAATCAAAGAAATTAATATCCCGGTTGTAATTGACGCTGATGGTCTAAATGCCCTGGCTAGAGATGTAAATATCCTGAAAAAAGCAAAGGCACCTATTGTTTTGACCCCTCATCCCGGAGAGATGGCAAGGTTAATGAATGCCTCAGCAGCAGAAATCCAGAATGATAGAATAGAAATCTCCCGTAGGTTTGCCCAAGAATACAATGTCTATCTGGTTTTAAAAGGATTTAAGACCATCATAGCTGATCCCTATGGAAATATCTGGATCAATCCCACAGGAAATCCAGGGATGGCTACCGCTGGTATGGGGGATGTCTTGACCGGTATACTCTCAAGCTTTATTGCCCAGGGGTTTGGCATAATGGATGCTGCTAAATTAGCGGTCTTTTCCCATGGACTGGCAGGGGATACTATTGCCTCTGAAAGGGGAGAGATAGGTTTGCTTGCCACAGACGTTGTAGAAAGAGTACCGTCTATTTTAAATGAGTTAAGAAATCGGTAGTGTCCGTTGACAGTTGTCCGTTGTCCGTTGAAAGGAATTGATAAGTCAATAAATTAGGAGTTAGAATTTACAACTGATCACTGATCACTGACCACTGATCACTGATCACTGACCACTGATCACTGTGAAGGGAAAACGAATCAAAACAACACTAAAAACCCCACAAGCCACCCTTGAATTTGGAGAGCTTTTGGGCAAATATCTGATGGCCGGTGATGTTGTAGCATTGATTGGGGATTTAGGAACAGGAAAAACCCAGTTAGCGAAAGGGCTGGCACGAGGAGTAGGTGTCCCTGAAGAATACTGCATAACCAGTCCAACTTACACGATAGTCAATGAATACCAGGGCAGGACCCCCCTCTATCATCTTGATCTTTACCGGCTGGAAGGCAATTCGGATTTGGAGAACCTTGGATATGAAGAGTACTTTGAAGGAAGGGGGGTTACTGTAATTGAGTGGGCAGAGAAAATAAGCCATCTATTGCCTGAAAACCGTATGGAAGTACATATTAGCTATTTAGGAAATGATGTTAGAGAGTTTGAGATCATTGGGTTTGGAGATCATTATGGCAAGATTGTTGACGATGTGGTAGACTTTTACCGTAGAACTTCTATTTGAAGTCCAAGAGAATAAATGAGTGCAGGAGGAAAGAAAAGATGAAAATTTTAGATGAGGCCATAAAGAAGGGACAGAGCACACTCTCAGAGTATGAGTCGAAAAAGTTTTTAGCTTCTTATGGTATCCCAATAACAAAAGAGAGATTGGTAAAGACGAAGGAAGAAGCAATCCATGCGGCAAAAGAGATAGGGTTTCCTGTAGTATTAAAGGGCTGTGCTCCTGAGATAACACATAAGACAGAGCTCAATGTAGTTGAGCTTGACTTAAGAGACGATACATCTGTTGCTGATGCCTATGACAGGATTGCCAGCCATAAAGGTGTTTCCATGGATGGTGTTTTAGTTCAGGAAATGATCAAAGGCGATAGAGAACTGGTTATCGGTTTAACGCGTGATCCTCAGTTTGGTCCCTGTGTAATGTTTGGTTTGGGGGGGATATTCACAGAGATTTTAAATGATGTTTCCTTTCGTATAGCGCCTTTAGAGAACAGGGATGCTCTGGAGATGGCAAAGGAGATTAGGGGTCATAAGATTCTGGATGCCTTTCGTGGGAAGCCCCCTGTTAATTTGGATATTCTATGCCAGGCATTAATATCCATAGGTAACATCGGATTAGAATTTGAACAGATTAAGGAAATAGATATAAATCCCTTAATAATAAACGGTGACAAACCGGTTGCTGTAGATGCTCTGGTTGTACTGAATGTTTAGGCTGTAGACTGTTAGGCTACAGGCTAATAGTCTACAGCCTATCCACCTGAGCAGTTACGTTGAGCTCTGGGAACTGTATGGGGTCTGACCCGACATTTGGGTTATATTGCTACGGGTCTGACCCCTAATTCCTTTTGACCCCTAATTCCTTTAGACTCGAAAGGACTGATTGGATTATATGAAGAGCAAGATAATGACAATGGATAAAGCAATCAAAGAATTTGTTAGAGATGGTGATGTAGTTTACCTGGGAGGTTTTATTCAACACGAGCCATATGCCGCTATACACGAGATCATAAGACAGAGAAAAAAGGGATTAACAGGATCAAGTTGTGCGGGTATGATAGCGCTGGATCAGCTTATAGGGGCAGGGTGTTTAGATAGGGTAATTACCACTTATACCTGGAACCCACTGCCTAAGCCGGCTCATGCATTTAGAAGATGTTTAGAAAAGGGAATCCCTCACGATGTTAAGATAGAAGAATACTCTATTCTTGCCCTTACCTTGTCTTACTTTGCTGGGGCACTTGATTTGCCGTTTGTTGCAACAAAGACCCTGATGGGTTCTGATCTGGCCAAAAACTCTAGTTTCCTTGGTGATAATAAGCTTAAGACAATAGAGTCTCCATTTAACGGGGAGAAGGTATGCTTGATACCGCCCTTGAAACACGATATAGGTATAATTCAGGTTCAGAGGGCCGACAGTATTGGCAATGCACAGGCCTGGGGAGTAATGGGGGATAGTAAGTATGGTATAAATTCCTGTTCAAGGGTGATTATATGTGCTGAAGAGATTGTGAATACTGAAGTTATCAAAAGAGACCCTGGCCGTACTATAATTCCTGGTTTCAAGGTAAGCGCTGTGGTTGAAGAGCCATGGGGGAGTCACCCGTCTTATGTCACTGGCTGCTATGATATGGATTGGAGGTACTTCTCTTTTTACGACAAAGCCACAGAGACACTAGACGGGTTCGAAAATTATCTTAAAGAATGGGTTTATGACATTAAAGATAGAAGTGAATACATAAAAAAGATCGATAAGAAGAATCTTGACGTTCTGAAACCGAAGCCTTGGAGTGGTAATCCAGTTGACTATGGATACTGTGCTCAATATCAGGAGGATTATTTGTGATTCAGACAGTAAGACTATAGACCTCAGACTATAG
>PFIF01000184.1:0-38389 GCA_002782605.1 Deltaproteobacteria bacterium CG_4_8_14_3_um_filter_43_13
TTCCGGAATGAATAACTTCAGACCCCAAAGTGTAACTTAAATATCTTTAAAAATTGTCTTGACAAATGGGTCCACCTTAGAATCCGCAACATCCACACTAAACCAGGCTATCAATGCCCTAAAGTTTTACTACGGGACTGTCCTTAAGAAGAAATTTATATATGAGGTCAAAAGACCTCGGAAAGATAAAAAGCTGCCAATAGTTTTAAACAAAGAAGAAGTTACAAAAATCATTAATTCAGTAAATAATCTGAAACACAGGGCAATCCTGATGCTTGTATATTCTGCTGGATTGAGGGTTGGAGAAGTGGTAAGATTAAAATTAGAAGATATCGACAACAAGAGGATGTTGATTCATATTAAAGGTGCAAAGGGTAGGAAGGACAGATATACAATGCTTTCGGAGACAGCTCTGGACATTTTAAGGAAATACTGGAAGGAATATAAGCCTGTTAAATGGCTTTTTGAAGGAGCAAGAACAGGTAGATATTTATCCACAAGAACAGTCGAGAAGATTTTAGAGTATGCCTGTGAAAAGGCCGGTATAAGAAAAGACGTTTCAGTACATACCCTAAGACATAGCTTTGCCACTCATTTACTTGAAGGGGGAACTGATTTGAGATATATTCAAGAATTATTAGGACATACAAGCAGTAAAACAACTGAGATTTACACTCACGTAAGTACCAAGAGCATTGGAAAAATAAAGAGTCCATTGGACACTTTAAAGCTTGAAGAAGGAGGTGGTGATTGACAAAAATTGTCAATGGTAGAGGGTTCTTTGGGATTCCGCCAGAGTTGGTATATCCGAAGTACTTCGGATATCACCCCAAATTTAGGGGTATATCCGAACCTGTTCGGTTATAAACAAGTTATGTGATAATGGGGTGCGTGAGGACAGACAACAAATGAGAGGATATAGATGTTTGACCGCATTTTGAAAGAGATGCGAGACAAGATACGTAGGCGGGAATACATAATGTCAATCCACGCTGAAGAGGAGATGAACGATGATGATCTGTCCATCTTTGATGTTGAAGGTTGTATTCTTACCGGAAAGATTTTGGAAAGACAGAAGGACAAAGTCACTGCCGAGTGGAAATATCGAATAAATGGACAATCTCTTTCCGGCGGTGAAGTTGAAGTTGTAGCCAAATTGAGTCCAACAGGCAAGTTGGTTATTATTACAGTATATGTGCCATAACCTTCTATGGAAGGAGGGAGAGAAATGATTTGTGATAATTGTGGGAAACAAGGTGCGCGCATCCGCAGGGTTGCTAGGACTTACGGTAAGGGCAGGGACATATTGGTCATAGAAAATGTCCCTGTTATTACATGCCCACACTGCGGAGAAAGTTATCTTGAGGCAGAAACACTTCATGAAATTGAGCGTATTAAGTTGCACAAAAAAAGTTTTGCAGTTAATCGCTCAGTTCCAGTTGTCAATTTTGCTTAAAGAAAATAATCCCGCACCCCACTCCACATAACAAGCGCACAGACGGTTTAAAGAAAAAGAAGCGTAAATATTTGACGGCTGTCACGGTGCTTGCAGAGACAACCGACGCGCCAGCCGTCAAACATCGCCCGTGCGCAAAACGTTAGGCGTCATTGGTCACCAAGTAAAAAGGAAATGAATGACAATAGAAGGGATTAGGGATAAAATAAGGAAAAGAAGTTCTCATTATTACAGTATATGAACCTGATGAAACTGAATGGATTGATTATAGAGTCAGGAGGTGATTTAAAATGAGATGCGTTTTTTTGCGGGGGCAAGGTAGAAAAAAGTTTAAACCTGTAAAGATTCTTGAAATTCCTGTATTTGATTTTGCTGAAAGTTGTTAAGGTTGGAGACCAACGGTGTGTAACACGTTGCAAAAGACTTACATCCAAACCATTAGGGCTTCTTTTCTAACGGGAACGATACCCACCCCCAAGAATCCACGACAAAATTATAACTATTCGTAAATTCCTATATAACAATGCGGCGAATATATTCCTGGGCAGCCCGTTCCCATGAGAAACTACGCCTGATATGGTTTATCCCTTCTACCAGCATCCTGTAATACAGTTCAGGAGTATCTCTATAGACTTGAACACCATCTACGATGCTGAGCATAAGCTCGCGGGCCATTGATCGAAAAAGAGGGTATCTCTTACGCTGTTCGACCCGGTCTAACCCTCTGCCTTTTATGTCATATTCGGCAGCGTTAATTCCTCTCCAATCATCAACGGCAGATTCTATGTTGTCTCTCTCTCGAAACAGGATTCCGGTGGGTGTGGCAGAAGCAGTGTGCCAGCGCTCGCTCCTGACCTGGACAGATCGGGTGAAGGACGAGGCAGATCGAAGGGGGACAATTTGCTGGACAATCCCTCCGGATGCTCGACCAATCCCAACAGTTCCATTCAAATAGAATTCGTTAGCCATTCCGAACGGCTCATATAGTGAGGGCATGACCCCATAGGCAGCTCCCTGTAGAGTAGCGAAAAAGCCCTCTTGAAACAAAAAGGGAAGCACGAGGACACTTCCAGAAAATCTTTCCGACATCTTTTTCAAGAAGTATAAACCTTCCAACCCCTCATCTCCCGGGATTGGGAAGAAGAAAAATCGTGCTTTTCCCCCTTTTTCCAAAAACTCTGTAATCCCACTCGCTGCAACATCATAACCTTTCTGGCGGGGATCATCCCGCCCTGCCATGACAAACCATGGAGAGTCATCTCGTCCAAACCTTTTAAGGTCACCCCAGATAGGTTTGTCTTCTGAAGGGACAAATCTATCCAGTGCATGAAGGGCTTCTTTTCTCCTGATAGTCTTCCATTCGTGCACCGTAGCGAAATTGCCCCGTATCATCTCAGCTAAGATGCCTTCATTAATTGCAAGGCTTGCAAAAAGACCGTTGTCAACCCCAAAAAGCCTTGGTTTCAGAATGTCCTTGAGATGGGGTGCCATGACTTCAGCCTGGAGAGGATCTTCCGTTAGGTCCATGGCGAATTGGCTTGATACGGTGAAGACATGCCGTTCGACAAGGGGCAGAGCCCGTTGCAGTATAGTTTCACCCGGGCAAGAGGCAGGATCAATTCCCACCTGTAAAAGGTCAGCATTTGTAACTCCGCTGTCATAGCTGTTGTGAAGCGTCAGATACAGCTCTTGATTCCTGTTCTCTCTAGTCAGAGCTAAGGCTGTGGTTGCTGCTTCCCAATCCTGTATCATGACCTTCCAATGGTCTGTCTGGTCTGTGTTGTCAAGTATGCGGGCTATAGTTGCACCGAAAAACAGGGAGTCCCTAAGCAGAATTCTTGAAATCTCTTCCTGCGTCTCCCCTACGTCATACGGATGGCGTCTTCCTGCAAAGAACCGGCTATCTACTGGTTTTAAGAAGTACCATGCCCACTGGTATCGATTATCATTGTATCGATAGACCTCTACAGGGACATTTTTATTGTCAAATGGGACATTAATGCTAGCCATGAGTTTGATCCTGTTATCCAGGGATGATATCTTCTCGATTTTGTAATGGAATGGCGTGATAACAATCGTATCCAGACCAGAGACTTTTTGAACATAGCCGGGTAGACGCCCCATTACTGCAGCAATCCCTCCGCAGGGAGCAAAGGGAGTCTCATATGTAACAAAGGCTAATTTCACAGACATCTGCTCTACCCTCATAACCTGCCCACTTCAGGCATTGTCAGCATCCACAGCTTTCAGAAGCTTAACATATATGTCTGGAATACTATAGAGGACGCGGTTCCAGGATGGGATTTGTGTATCCTCGTGTTTTTCTCCTGTCTCTTTCCACGTAGTCCACAGGAATTCGTGAAAGTACCATGCCGTGAGCTCTTCTTCATGACGATCAAAAACCAGGTCATTCACTTCTGCATCGTCGCTGTATTGCTTAATGAATTTGAGGGCATTCTGATAGTAGGTTTGCCTCACCATTTCCACGAACGCATCATCAAGGACAACCCCGTTAGAGCGCATATAATTGAAATAAAATTTGGCGATATCTATTACCATGCGGTGAAGCCCTTTCGTCCTGTCGTCAGGCGAGAGAACCTGATGCTTGTGTTCGTAATTGGAAATGAGATCAATCTGGGCAATCTTTCGAGGGATAACCCTGTGGTAGACCTCCGAGAGGGTGCTTACCTCGAGTCCCCAATCGTAGGCGATATTTATCCCCCGAGCCAGACGCGCGGTGAAACTAACCTCACCGGCTAAGGGATAATTGAATGTTCGGTGGTAATTAAAGAAAGATTCCAATTCGTGGTATCCACGGTCGTGCATGACCTGTTTCATAGTATCCACAAAGGGTATCACAAAGAGACGCGTAACTCGTCCCTTCATGGTTCGTTCTGTCGGAGAAATTCGCAGGTAGTATCCTTTGCAAAACTCAAAATCGTTGTTAGGATTTGCTGTAGGTTCAATGAGCCTTCCCAGAAGGAGTCGGTTATATGTAAGAATATCACAGTCATGAAGGGCTATCACATCGCTGTCCTCCCGGGCAAAGAGATAGCCCAGGGCAAGCCATACTGACTGCCCTTTCCCCTGGACACCGGTAGGGATTTTTCTTTCACTGATATCACTGAGTATACCCTGAATACGCAGACCATCGACCCATAGGATTTTGACATCCCTCTCAGGTGTAATTAGTTGTCCAAAGTATTCTTTTGCCTCTTTGAATTTGCTTTCCTCTATGGCACCTCCCAGAGCCACTACCACACTGTTGAGGTAGCGAACTTTCTGGATTTCATCCACTATTAGGTCAAGAACCTGGGGATTCAGCATCTCAGAATAAAGACACGGAAGAAGAAGGCTGATTCTGGTATGGCGGGAATACTCCTCAAGTTTCTGTTCAAGCCCTATGAGATATTCTTCACGGTCAAAGACATCATAGAGCGCATGGAGGGTGGTGATTATTCCTTCCTGGTGAAAATCTGACATGAAAAATTCCTCCTTTCTCGGTTGTAATCCACCAAGGATTGGTAGAATATGCTCAGGTTCAACAGCATAGTTTTAATTAGAAATATAAACGGTGATTGTTATCGAGGGAGTAAAAAGGTCATTCAGCTCTGACTAGGATTTTTTGGATGTAAGGATTCTCAAGAACCAGCCCGTAATCAGACCAACAATAAAGGCACTAAACAACAGAACGATTCTTGACATTGATATCTGCCAGAATAGAAACTTTACATCAATGACCTCAGTATTTTGAAGAAGAAAGATCACAAGGAGAGCTACCAAAACTAAAACGATTATGGTTTTGATTTTCATCCGAAATGCACCTGCTCTGTCATTGCTAGCCTCGACAAGTCGGGGCGAAACAATTCCATCCTTTTCAACAGCACACTTAAGTGTGCTGTTGTTGGGGCCGCTCGCCTATAGCGAACTCCCTCGCAAAGACATTTTCCTTGTCCTTTGTGTTTCTTTGTAGATATAAGGGTTTCATTTCTTAAAAACACCAAAAAATTTATCTACCATGGATTTCTCAAGTTTTGACAGAGCTTCAAGCTCTCCAGCATCAAGCCATATACCTTCACATGAAAAGCATTTGTCTATTTTTATATTTCTGTAGTCAATCTCCGCAAGCTCCATCCCGCATTTGGGACACCTCATATAATGAAGTTTTTTCAGCCTGTCTTTTTCCCCTTCAGCCAGTTTCTTCTGCTGTTCTTCCATCATCTTCTTTTTCTTTTCCATCTCAACTCTGATGAAATACTCTTCTTCGGATTCACTTGGTTTTCGTGGCATAGAAACCTCCTCAGTTCGAAACGTTATAATAAACAGGTATTATATTACCTTAGAATAGATTTACACACAAGAAAAATATTCAAATCCTAATATCAAATATCGAAACAAATCCTAATATCAAATGACCAAAATTCAAAACACAGTTTAGAACATTAGAATTTCGGAATTTGGATTTATTGTAAACATTTTAATGAATCGTACTACCAGGGGATATAAATGATGGGTAATTAAAAGGCATGGTCATACAAAGCCCCATGCCTTTTAATTTTTAACAGATTTGATATTACTTGGAGATTGATTTGGCAGCCATAGTATCTTTGACGTAACTACATTTTACCTTATCGCCTACCTTAATATCAGCCAGAGCCTTCTTTTCCTTACCTATCTTTACCACAGTCTCAGGAGCTACATTGAGGGTAATCTCCTCAGGAGTCTTCCCAGCCTTTTTAATCGTAATGGTACCGGCATCTACCTTTGTAACCTCACCCTTTGCCACAACTACTTTCTCTTTTGGGGCTTTGGCGTCTTTCTTTGCCTCTGCTGCGAAACTGACACCAGCAAGAAATACCACGGTGATAATAAGTGCCAGAACATAAGATATTTTTCTCATTCTTCTTCACCTCCTTTCTAATAATGTATTAGTGTATAAGTATAAATAAAGAAGCAACTTTTATGCCTATTTATAAATTGAAGGAAAATCAATGAGTTAAGTTTTGAATCTAAAATCCATTTTCCCCATTTGGGAAACCTTTCCTTCCCATTTGGGAAAATCTCCTTTTATCTCTAATTTCTTAATCCTGTACCAAAGGGTTTTATAGCTTAAGCCCAAAAGCCTGGCTGCCTTAGTAATGACGAAATCAGATTTTTCCATAGCCTTAACGATCAAATCCCTCTCCAGATCATCCAGAGATATCCCCTCTTCTGGGATGTCCAGTTCAACCTTTCCCATAGTGTAAGAACAGGGATGTGTCGTTATTGAAAAATCTTTAACCTCTAAAATCTCCCTCTCGGATAGGAGCACTGCCCTTTCTACGGCAGATTCCAGTTCTCTTACATTGCCTGGCCAATGGTACTCCATCAATAAACGAAGGGCATCCTTAGAAATTCCTTTAATTTCTCTCCTGAGGGAATGATTGAATCTATCAATAAAATACTCCACTAATGCCGGTATATCGGTAATCCTATCCCTTAAGGGAGGAAGTAATACGGAGACCACATCTAACCTGTAATAGAGATCGGCTCTAAACCTCCCTTCTTTTATCTCCTTTTCCAGGTCCTTATTAGTAGCCGTTATTATCCGTACATCTACCTTGATGCTTTCTCTACCTCCCAGTCTTCTTATCTCCTTTTCCTGAAGTGCCCTCAGTATCTTCGCCTGCATGCCGGGACTGAGGTCCCCAATTTCATCCAGGAAAAGAGTGCCTTTGTGTGATGCCTCAAAAAGACCTTCTTTTCTCCTGTAGGCACCGGTATAACTGCCCTTTTCATAGCCAAAGAGTTCCGAGTCTAAAAGGGTTTCCGGAATAGACGCACAGTTTATCGCCTGGAAAGGCATTTCCTTTCTGGGACTGTTATAATGGATTGCCTTTGCTATCAGCTCCTTTCCTGTACCACTCTCCCCGGTAATCAAGACCGTGGAATCGCTGGGTGCTACCTTCTGGATTAACCTGAAGACCTCTTGCATCTTCTCATGCCTTCCAATGATATTCTCGAAGCTGAACCTCTCTTCTAATTGCTGTTTAAATAAGAGGTTCTCCCTTACCAGCCTCACCTTTTCAAAACCCTTTTTGATACTGAATAGCAATTCATCCCGGCCTACCGGCTTAAAGAGATAGTCAAAAGCCCCCAGTTTCATTGCCTTTTCAGCAGAACTCAATGACCCGAAGGCAGTAATGATAATCACCGTTAAGTGGGGGGACTCCTTCAGGAGATTTTCCATTAGATCTACCCCATCCATATCAGAGAGCTTCAGATCAGTTAAAACCAGCGAACAAAGACTTCCCCTGAATATTCTCAATGCATCTCTACCTGTAGCAGCAGTCTCTACCTCGTATCCTTCTTCTTTCAAGATGAGTTTAAGGATTTCCAGTTGAGATCTATCATCTTCTATTACAAGGATCGCACCTTTCTTCATCACTGCCTCCTTAGTTTGACCTTTACTTTAGTCCCCTGATTAGGATGGCTTTTAATGCTAATTTCTCCTTTGTGTTCCTCAATGATCCGTTTGGTAATAGCCAGCCCCAATCCTATCCCTAGCTCTTTTGTGGTAAAATACGGCTCAAACACCTTCTCCAGGTCTTCGGGTCTTATTCCTTCTCCGGTATCCTCAAATTCCACTTCTATAAAAAGGTCGGAGTGAGACACCCTGATTGTTAGCTCTCCGCCTAAAGGCATTGACTGAATGGCATTCACGATTATATTCATAAGGCAGGTCTCCATCTTATCTCTGTCCACCATGCAAGGAGATTTGAGCGGAAAGGAGTTTTTTACCATTATTCCCTGGGCATTGATCCTTTCTCTGGTAAGGGCTAGAACCTCTTCCAGTAAAAATACCAGATCGGTTTCCCTCAAATTCAGTTTAAGAGGTCTGCCATAATCCAGAAGATCCTCTATCATCCTGCTTATACGGGAGATCTCACCTTTCATATTGGAAACCAGGGGATGAAACTCATCATCTGGAGAGAGTTTATCTTTTATATGGTCTATGCTTAAGCTGATAAAATTCAGAGGATTTCTTACTTCATGGGCAATCCCGGAGGCAAGTTGCCCAATAGCAGAAAACCTCTCGGCTTCCTTGAGCCTTTCTTCAAGTTCCCTTCTTTCCCGTAGCTGTTTCACCATCTTATTGAAGTTTTCTACCAAAAGACCGACTTCATCTCTCTGTCTTGTGGGGGGCAGCTCTTCAAGATTACCTTCAGTTATCCTTTGAGCAGCCTTAGCTACCTCTTGAATAGGTCTGGTATATCTCCAGAACAGGAGAAAGGACAATACTATCCCAATGCCAAAGATCAGGGCAGTCACCAATAACCTTTGATAATACTTCTTCCTCATGAGTTTATTGAAGTCTTCTAAATCCGTATTGATACGGATATAACCCCGGTGTTCTTCTCCTATGATTACCGGAATGATAACACCCCACTTTTTCTCACTACCGAAATTTTTATCGAGGCTTGCCTCCGTTATCACACTATCAGACAAGGGACTGACCTTTGTGCCCAGTTTTTTGGGATCAGAGCTGGCGATCACCTCATCCGCGTTGCTGATAATAGAGACCTCCTTAATCCCCTTTCCCCGGAGTTTCTTTATGTAGCTGCGAAGACGCACCTCAGAATCGTCTCCCTCCAGGGTTAGTTTTTCTACACTCATCCTGATGGCCTCAGAAATTCCTTCGGTATGGCTGCCTAACTTCAGCACCATATCTTTCTTCCCCTGGACATAAAGAACCGACAATGCCAAAATTGTAAGTAGGGATAAAAAGACAAAGATAAAAAGGAGCTTTGTCCTTAGATTCATATTAAAGCTACCAAGAATTGTCCTCATTAGATTCTCCTTATTACTAACGAGCCAATTGCAAAAGTCTAAAGTCTTAGCACACTGTCATTCTGAGCGAAGCGAAGAATCTTGTAAAACCAATATGTTATAAGACCCTTCACTTCGTTCAGGGTAACAAAATAGGGACTTTTGCAATTGCATCTAACACATGATTTTGTGCTTGGGCATGGTCTCTCTGTTGCCTAATAATCCCATTTCCAGTTTAGTCCTATTCCTCCCTGGGCATCCTTACCCACCTCACTGTCTAATATTATGTTCGGGGTGATTTCAAATTCCGCGGAAACCTTGTCTTTTGAAGAACCCACACCTTTTTCTGCTTTAATGTAAATGTCCTCCCCCAGGTTTTTTCCAATAATAACCGAGGTATCACCAGCAGATTCCTCTGATTGTACAACAGCCAGTTGATCTACACCCAGAAGCTTCCGGGTGTATTCCATAAAGTCAAGGGCATTGACACCACCACCCGTCAGGGCTTTTATTGCACGTGCAAGCTGAAAAGCCTGAAGGGGGGTAATACGAGTTGTGCTGCGACGAAAAAGAAGGTGTGAAAGCACCTCGTCGGATGGCAATGGTGGATCCGATTCAAGAGTCACCCGTGGTGACGACAGGTCTCCTGAGATGTGCACACGTGTAGTCATATCGGTACGTCTGTTCTCGGCTGTCACATCTAAGCTCATGGAGGATGGAACTGTGCCATTGAAAGCGAGTTCTCCTTTGATCAGGGCGAACCGTTTGCCAAACAAATTGACGTTTCCGCGGATGACAGACATATCACCTCTAATAGCTGGGTTTTGGAGGCTTCCTTTAACGTGAAGTGTCCCTTTCCATTCTGAATCCAGCCCTCTGCCCCGCACAAATACACGTCCCGGAAGTTCAACCTCCAAATTTAGGCTTAGCCTTTGAGCCGTACTAACTGGGGCAAGTTTTTGCCGATGCATCTCATTATTGGGCAGATTGATTTCCACAACCTCCAGTTCTGTGATTTTAGGGGTAAAACGATCGGGAATTCGTATCTCTGATGTCCCGACAACCAACCTGCCTCTGGACACAACATCATTAAGGGAGCCAGAGAGTGTGATGTGTCCTCCCATTGATGCAGTCAGGTTATCTTGGCGAAGCAAGGTTGCCTTGTCAAGATTGACATCCAATTGAAAAGGGGACTCCTTAGTGAATAGAAGATCAAGCCAGCCCTCTGCAGAAATGATACCATCCTCACCGTCTGTGGCGCGAGCTTCCTCCAAAACCATCTTACGCCCATTTGCTTTCATAAGAACATGGATGTCTTTGAGGATTGTTCCGCTGCGTACGTTTTCATAGGCGGCTTTTTCAATTCGAGCAAAGCCAGTGATTTCAGGCGCATCTGTGGTGCCTGCTAAACCAAGGTCAACGGTAACGTAGCCTTCAATGCTTTGATCTTCCATCTGGAGTAACATTTGGATTAGGGCAAGGTTGATTTTAGCGGCGAGTTGACCTTTGACCCTGGCATCAGGTAATAGCGAGAAGGCGAAAGGTGAAAGTGAAAAAATTACGGGAATCTTAAAACTGGCTTTCATCGTTTTTTCGGCAATGCCATCAAGGGAGACATCAATCTGTAAACTATCGCTTTTAACTTCTGCTTTGGCTGCTACTGTCGCAGGAAGAATATGCTGGAACTCCATCTTCCGCCATTGAACTCCCCTGAGGTTAAGTTCAACCTGCCCTTCAGGGTCAGCAGGCGTACCCATTATTTTAAGCCTGCCGTCTGCCAATCCGATAAAACCGGGGTATCCAACCAGACTGATTGCATCCAGGGGCAAAGCTTCAAAATCAGCGGCAATAGCCAGTTTACCAGTCAACAAGCTCCCCGATGCCTCCAGATGTCCGTAGCCTAACTTTAGCGCAAGCTCTTTAATTGTGTAACCACTGGCTGAACGTAGAATAGTCGCTGGACGGGTAAGCGCCACAGGGTACTCTCCATAACGTCCCTGTAAGAGGTCAAATCTGTTCTGCTGTCCTTTTTGTAAAAGATCCAATTTCCCCTGTCCCTCAACCTGGAAAGCTTCTCCACTTCGCCCATTTGCATGAGCCTTAAAGGTTACCCTTTGCCCATCACTTACAGCATCTGCTTCCATGGTTTCAAGTATAAAACCATCCCTTTGAAAAGCCTTGATCTTTACCTCCGCAGTGCCTTTGGGAACATTCAGGATATCCATTAAAGAGGCGTTAAGCCCTACTTCCCCGGACTGTCCGAAACGGGTCTTAAGTTCCCTGCCATTGAAATGCACAACGACATTCTGTCCTACCTTGTCCAGTGCAAACCGTGCTTTAAACATTGCTTTACCGCTGACATCTTCTCCTAACAAATGGGACAATAAAGAGATATCCTCAGATCTCCCTTGCAACGAGCCTTCCGCCATCATCCTACGGAGATCGAGGCTGAGATTTCCCGCCACCTTTGTCCCTGGGGTTGACAGCGAAATGTCAGAGAGCTTCAACCGATCGCCCTGTAACGCAAAATCGCTCATAACATCCAGCGTATGATCCTTCAGTCGGATTGCCATCTGTAAATGGCCCACCGGCTTCAAAGGAGGGCCTTCAGCACTAAGGATGGCCTCTATGTGCTGAAACCCCACGTTTTCAACGATGATGTTGCGCCCAGTCGTTTTGACTGCAAACCTCAGTTCCGAAGGAGACCCTCTCACGTCTCCCTCTATTTCTAGCGAACCCCGGAGTGGATACCCGAGAGACTCTGATAGCTCTGCAAGTTGCGGCATGGCCAATTGCCATCTGCCCCGAATCCCCCTGGTGTTAAAATTGAATGACCCATCAGCTCTTAGCTCTGCGGTCTGGGTAGCAAGACGCAGGTTTGAGATTGTCAGTTCTTTACCTTTGGATAATTCGAGTGTCCCATCGTAATCGATCTCGGAGGCAATTGAGGAAATACGTGGAAATGAATCCAGTTGGAAACCAGTCATTCTCCCCTTGATATCAGCAGAAAGAAGGCGAGCCTTCCAGTCTCCCTCCAATCTTGCACGCAATCGAGTAGCTCCTTTAAGGCTATTAGCCTGGTGCCCAGCAATCACTCGAATGTCCCCCGTCTCAATGTCTACATTGGCCAGAGCCAGCGATTTCGTAAGATTAATATGTCCTGAGAGTGCCAGGGCAATATTTTCTCCTTTAAGCTTAAGATTCCTGATAGAGATAGCCTTCTTAACAGGAACATCCATCTCTACCATCCAATCGAAATTAGTCAACGGCAGAGGCTGTAAACCCGGGTAAATGAACCCTGATGCCCTCCCTTTTCCTTTCACGCATACCCCGGGAAAAGGCAAAGAAAGAGGTCCCAGAAGCTCCATATGGAGATCACCCCCAAGATGGCCTATCTGAACCTCCGATACCTTCCCTTCATCCAGCGACACGGAGAAGGCTGCATGGGGGTTCCGCAATGACCCAAAGAGGCTGCCCTGGACAGCCAGCCTTCCAGCTAATCTTGTGCCGGTCACTGCCCCCATGGAGGTAATATCCCTGATTTTAAACCCGAAACCACCATTTATGTTGTGATCTTCCATTCCGAGACTTCCCGTTAGCCAAAAATCGGCGTGCCCTGTCTTCAAGGCCAGGTTGTCAATGATAAACGTTTTTTTGTTTACAAAGCGCAGGGACAGAGAGAAAAGGTTTTTATCACTCAGTAATGGCTCAATTACCGGTGGCAGAAGGGATGAATTGACTCTAAGATTGCCATTGGCCACGAGCGTATAATCCTTTTCTGCTCTTAAACGGATTTCGGCATCAAGGGCACCAATGGAACCGGCATTTCCAGTCAATCGCCCCTTCCATGCCTTGATATGTCCACTACCGTCAAGAGTAATAGCAATAGGACCATCTGACCCCAGAGCAGCAGCCACCAGACCACCTTCCTCTTCTTCAACCATGCCACGAAGTTCCAGCACAGGTGGTTTACCTCTGATTACCACTGTTACTTGAGCCATAGCTTTTGGGCCGTCCGTCCTATATGCACGAAAAGATGCGTCTATCCCGGTCATGGAGTCAGAACCGGCCATCTGACCGTCTATGGTGAAAACCGCCCTTTCCCCAACAATCGCTTTGCCCAAATTCAGCCGTTCCACTGATAAATGCTCCAGGATCAATGAGCGAAAGGCCTTGGGCCACCTTGGCAATTTTATCTCTTTGCCTTCCCGGAACTTAGGCGGCAGACGCTCCAATTGTATGGCAGCGGCACTGAATTCGAAAATCCGCAGGTGCCCTCGAAGCAAAGCGGCAGAAGACCATCGCAAGGTGATATCCTTCACAACCAGCCACTCTCCATCGAGATCGCTGATGGCAAGACGGTCAAGCCGAATATTGAAAGGGATCAGACCATCGATCTTACCGAGCTTCACCTGAGCATCAGGGCCTCTGCTCAAACCTGAAGCGAGCCACACTGCCAGTTGTCTCTTGCACATATCCGTCTGTGCAAGTCCGAAAATAATGGCGATAAGAACGATTAAGGCAGAGATTACCCCTGCTATCCATTTCCCTATTTTGATAACACGTTCTTTTAATTTCATGACGTTAGAATGCCTGTCCCAAACTGATATAGATATGGAAGCGATCGTCTATCGTATCTCTCCGGTTAAGGGGTACGGCTACATCAAGGCGGAGAGGGCCAACAGGTGTGAAATACCGTATTCCTGCCCCTGCACCCCAACGAAGGGGTTCCGACAGATCGGGAGTTGCCGAAGGTGAGGCGTTTCCTCCATCCAGGAAAGCAACAAAGCCTATAGTGTCTGTAACCTTTGTACGCAATTCCAGAGAAACTTCCATGAGCGATCTTCCCCCGGTCGGTTTGTTTTCCTCAAGAGGGCCCACCGACTGATAAGCATAGCCACGGATAGAGTTTCCACCTCCTGCATAGAAGCGTTCATCCGCCGGAATTGCATTGCGAGACGCCCCTGCCATGGATCCAAAGGCAGATCTGCCGGCCAACACTACGAGGGGTTTCTCTGTGAGTTTAACATATTGACTGTAGGTTGCATATCCCTTTACAAACCCCAGATGGTCTCCAAATGTCCCATAAAATGGCATAAACTGCAAAGTAAGCCGCCTTCCACGAACCGGATCGAGAAGGTTTTCGCTTGTATCCCAAGCAAAGAGTGCCGGAAGAGATAAAAGCCCAAATCTCTCTTCCTCCCCCAACTGCTCTACCAAAGATGCTTTGTAGGCCAAACCGCCCCCCAGCCTTATTTCCTTGGCAAACAGACGTTCAATATATACAGAGGTGCTGAGATTACGGCTGGTAAAGGCATCAGGATGGTCATCGGCAATACGGCCTTTAAAGAGAAGGGATTGATCCTTTCTAATAAAGTCAGGCTTGCGGAATTCACCTTCTGCGGCATAGGTGATAGCCGAAGCTGTTCCCATGAGATCCAGACGTTCCCCACCCCCTAAGAAATTTCTGTGCTGCCAGGAAACTTTTGTACCTGCCCCCTCGTCTGTACTGTAGCTGACGCCAGCCTTAATGGTGCGGTGCTTTCGCTCAACAACTGAGATAACCACGGGCAGGCGACCTGCTTCGTTTATGGTTTCACTGGTTTTTACTTCTACAGATGCAAAAAGGTCTGTTGCCAGGAGACTCTTTTGAGCATCCGTCAGAATATCAACATTAAAGCGGTCACCCTCTTTCCATGGAATCTTCCCGCGTAGAAATATCTCATCTACCGATTTGATCCCATTGATCTCTGTATGCCCAAAGCGGGCCGGTGGACCTGGATTAACATGGAAAGCAACTGAAACGATCCGCTCCTTATGATCTACCACCACCTTCCTATCCACCATACTTGGGAAGGAAAACCCATTCTTTTTGAACCAATGGATAAGCGTCCTTTCTGCATTGAGGATTGAGTTGCTTTTAGCCGGATCTCCCAACACCAGACCAAGTTCCCGATTCTCTGGCAGCCTAGGACGAAGGGCATCATACTCCTCTGGAACTCCAACATTGATGGATTTTAGGATATAGGGATGTCCCATATCGATCCGAAAGGTGACCCGTATGGGTTTGTCTTCCGCTTCGATTTCCGCTGTTACCTTTGCTCCATAATACCCCTGGGATTTGAGCACCTTCAAGAGCAGGGGAATATCTCGGTTCACCCGGCGCTGCAAAAGGTTCAAGGAAGCCGGGGGACGTTTTTGAAGAGAAAAAGTATCCGATACTGCCTCCAGAGTTTTACGCAGCTCACGGTCTGTGACACCTTGAACGCTGACGTCATATCGAATCCCAATATCGGCGCTCAGTGTATTTGGAAAGGAAAGGCTTATGACAAAGAGTATTTCCATTACCAATTGACATAATACCAGAGACCTCCACAGAGGTAAGACCAGCCGCTGTTTATGTCTTGGTTGCTTTTCAAAAGGTATTTTTAACAAATCCGCTCCATCTCAGTGTAATATGAAAAAAGACGAGTATTTCTTAAGGTTTTTTATTAAATATTAATGTAACTACTCAGGTCGCCACTAAGGCACAAAGACACAAAGGTTATTTATAAATTTCAGCTCACTATCTGACAACTTTGATAATTAAAATTATCAGGAAGGTATTATATAGTTGTCCTTTTAAAGAGAACTTACAACAGCGGGCTTAAGCCCGCTGTTGTAAGCAATTTTAGTGCCTTGGTGTCTTAGTGGCTGAATAGTTACATATTAATTATATCACGGTTAGAATACTTTTGTTTGCAAGATTTTCCAGACCTTGATTTTTTTATAATAAAAGGTATTCTATAGAAGAATTCTGTGATAAAATATTATTTTTGCTATCAAAAGAAAAAGCAATATAGTTGCTATACAAGCCGAAGAAAGAGAGGACTGGCGTATATAAGCCTGAAAAGATGAAAGACAAAACAGGAAATGTCCTGCACGGTGTAAGCCTTCTTACTGACCACGATGTTTATCTCTTTAAAGAAGGAAACCATTTTAAACTCTACGATAAACTCGGCTCTCATCCAATGACCATCGATGGAAGAAAGGGAATCCTCTTTGCAGTATGGGCGCCAAATGCCGAGACGGTGTCGGTCATTGGAGATTTTAATGGATGGAAGCCGGATGTGCATCCCTTGAAGGTAAGGGGGGATGAATCGGGCATATGGGAAGCTTTTGTCCCTGGCGTTGAAAAGGGGACTCCTTACAAATATCACATTGCCTCCAGATACAATAACTACAGGGTTGACAAAGGTGACCCCCTTGCTTTTTATTGGGAAACCCCTCCCAGGACGGCTTCAGTTGCATGGGATCTGAGTTATGAATGGGGAGATGACGATTGGATGAAAAACAGGCATAAATTCAATGCCTCTGATGCTCCCTTTGCCATATACGAAGTACATCTTGGTTCGTGGAAAAGATGCCCTGAAGAAGGAAACAGGTTTCTCACCTATAGAGAAATAGCCCATTGTTTAACAGAATACGTAAAGGAGACAGGGTTTACCCACGTTGAATTATTACCGGTTATGGAGCATCCCTTTTATGGATCATGGGGGTATCAAACTGTAGGATATTTCGCACCAACAAGCCGATATGGAACTCCCCAGGATTTTATGTATCTAATAGACTATCTCCATAAAAATGGGATTGGAGTGATATTGGATTGGGTCCCTTCCCATTTTCCAACGGATGAACACGGGCTTGCCTATTTTGACGGAACCCACCTTTATGAACATGCAGACCGAAGAAAGGGACACCATCCCGATTGGGATACCTATATCTTTAATCTGGGAAGGAATGAAGTCAAGGAATTCCTTATCAGCAGTGGTCACTTCTGGCTGGACAAATACCATGTTGACGGTTTCAGGGTAGATGCTGTAGCGTCAATGCTGTACCTTGACTATGGAAGAAATGATGGAGAGTGGATACCTAACAAGTATGGGGGAAATGAGAGTATCAAGGCTATAACCTTCCTGAAGAGGTTCAACGAAGCGGTCTACAGGGATTTTCCCGATGTCCAGACAATAGCGGAAGAATCTACAGCATGGCCAATGGTTTCTCAACCCACGTATGTGGGAGGTCTTGGCTTTGGAATGAAATGGAATATGGGATGGATGCATGATACCCTGGATTATTTTTCCAAAGACCCCCTTTACCGGAAGTACCATCAAAATCAGCTCACCTTCAGTATATGGTACGCATTTTCGGAAAATTTTCTCCTTCCCCTCTCACATGATGAAGTTGTCCATGGAAAGGGAGCCCTTGTTGGAAAGATGCCTGGAAATGAAGAACAAAAGTCAGCAAACCTTCGGCTCTTGTTAGGATACATGTATGGCCACCCAGGAAAGAAACTGCTCTTCATGGGAGGAGAATTTGGTCAGTGGAGAGAGTGGAATCATGACGAGAGTTTAGAATGGCATGCCCTTCAATATCCCTCTCATCAGGGAATACAGAGGTGGGTTAAAGACCTGAACCTCTTTTACAGAAACGAACCTGCTATGCATGAACTGGATTTTGCGATGGAGGGTTTTGAATGGATAGATTTTCATGACTGGGAGCATGGGATCATAAGCTTTATAAGAAAGGGCAAAAACACCGACGCCATTATCCTTGTTATCTGTAACTTAACACCTATCCCAAGATATAAATATAGAGTTGGAGTCCCTCGCGGTGGTTTCTGGGAAGAGGTCATTAATAGTGATTCAGAAGTGTACGGAGGAAGTGGACATGGGAACCTCGGCGGTGTTGAAGCCACTCCGGTACCAGCCCATGGAAGAGATTATTCCATCTCTCTAACCTTACCTCCTTTGGGGGTTCTGTTTTTTAAGAGTGAAACGTAAATTTCGGGGAACGGAGTGTTGTTGTATTTTTTAGGTCTCCCAAAGAGTTGGTCGATGAAAAGGATTCAAGAGGTCAAGGATTCAAGGATTCGAGCGAAATGCTTAAAAATTACAAAGAATTAAAGGTCTGGCAAAAGTCCTATCACCTATGTTTGATGGTTTCTTAAAAAGTCAGGAAACCCTCTTCCTTGTCATTCCGGCGAAAGCCGGAATCCAGTAATTTCAAGCACTTTTAGACTCCGGCTTTCGCCGGAGTGACGGAATTAAGACTTTTTGCGAAGCCATCAAATTTGTTCATTATAGAAAAGTGGTCTCGCTGGAGCGAGACAAAAAGAAAAGCATATATCATATAACAGCGTATATCTGGCATTGTTTTGCGCTCAACCCTGCAATCAACACACAAGGGGACAACCATGCAAATGAGCACCGAAGACTTGACCGATCTTCAAAGAGCTAAACAAGTTCTCGAAAACCCGATCCTTGCGGTAAAAATCACCAATATTATCGGCAGCCCAATTGAAAAGGGCATGGATCTTTTGCCCGACAAATGGTCGGAGGCCGTAAGCCACGCAACCAAGAAGGCACTCGATACTGCCCTAGACGTTGCATTACTCACACTCGACAAGGATTCTGGGGGTCAAGCTCAGAATATTTGGCACAAGGTTGCTGTGGGGGTCTCGGGTGGTGTTGGTGGAGCTGCCGGCATCCTAGGTTTAATAGTCGAACTGCCAATTTCGACCGGCATCATGCTCCGGTCAATCGCAGACATTGCTCGTGGTCAAGGAGAGCAATTGAATCTGCCTGAGGTGAAGCTTGCCTGTATTGAAGTGTTTGCGCTTGGAGGAACAACATCTAAGGACGATGCCTCCGAATCTGGTTATTTCGCTGTTCGGGCTGCCCTCGCTAAAGCGGTTTCAGAAGCTGCAGAGTTTATTGCGGAAAGGGGCATTGCAAGAGAAGGCGCACCTGCTCTCGTTCGCCTGGTTTCTCAATTAGCGGAGCGCTTTGGAATCACTGTCTCTGAGAAGGTAGCTGCACAGGCCATCCCAGCGATCGGTGCTGTCGGAGGAGCGTTGATCAATTTGTTGTTCATAGACCATTTCCAAGATATGGCAAGAGGTCACTTCAGCGTACGCAGGCTTGAAAGAAAATACGATCCGGCAACTGTTAAGGCCGCATATCTTTCGCTTCCGAACAAGTGAATCTCGTTTAGCGCATAACACGGCAAACAACGACGCTGGTAATAGTCATGAGTAGTAAAAGCCTCGTTCAACACTTTTGTTTCACAAGGAATTTGTCTATTCGTAGTTCGCAAAAGTGCTGCGTTGTTTGTCCAAACGTTATCTGCTCAGTGCGGGCAGGGGAGACCATTTTTTAAAAAACTTATTTATGTTATGAGGAGTTAGTAAAATGGAGATTGCTAATAGAATAATAGTTGATGAGAAGATTAGATTTGGGAAGCCCGTTATAAAAGGTTCACGGGTTCCGGTGGATTTAATTATTGGAAAATTGGCTGGTGGCATGACCTATGATGAAGTTATGTCTGAATACGACTTAACGAAAGAAGATATTTTAGCTGCATTAGATTATGCTGCAAAACACCTTTCAGATGAAGAAATCAGGGCTATAGCTTAAGATGATTAAATTTGTAATTGATGAAGACATGCCAAGATCAACAGCAAGGGTTTTAAAAGCCAATGGTTTTGACTCCTTAGATGTACGGGATTATGGTTTGAGAGGTAAAGATGACGAAGAGGTATTTGAATTTGCTCAAAGAAATAATGCCATACTATTGACTGGCGATTGGGGATTTGGGAACCTCTTACATTTCCCAGTAGGGAGTCATTTAGGGATTGTCATTGCTCATTTCCCTAACGAAATATCCTCTGCTGAATTGAATAATCAGATACTCAAAGCTTTTAGGAACCTTACAGAAGGTGATTTTAAAGGCAATCTCATTATTCTTGAACCAGGTAAACTAAGAATTAGAAGGAAACCATAATTAGTAAGGAGTAACCCCCATAATGGATAAGTATATATGCATCCATGGACATTTTTACCAGCCGCCAAGGGAGAACCCATGGCTTGAAGAGGTAGAATTTCAAGACGGAGCCTATCCTTATCATGACTGGAATGATAAGATAACCGCCCAGTGTTACAAACCTAATACAGCTTCCCGCATCCTTGATAAGGACGAAAGGATCGTTGATATAGTAAACAACTATTCAAAAATCAGCTTTAACGTGGGACCGACCCTTGCTTCCTGGATGGAAAGAAACAAACCCGAAGTCTACAAGGCTATCCTTGAAGCTGATAGATTGAGCATAAAACGGTTCTCCGGACATGGTTCGGCAATAGCCCAGGTATACAACCATATGATTACACCCCTCGCAAACAAAAGGGACAAATACACCCAGGCAATATGGGGGATAAAGGACTTTCAGAAGAGGTTTGGAAGATTCCCTGAAGGAATGTGGCTTCCCGAAACTGCCGTTGATATAGAGACCCTTGAAGTATTGGCAGAGCTTGAGATAAAGTTCACCATCCTCTCTCAAATACAGGCAAAGAGAGTAAAGAAAAAAGAGGAGAGCGAATGGCAGGATGTCAGCGGAGGAAGGGTTGACCCGACAATGCCTTATCTATGCACCCTTCCATCAGGAAGGAATGTAAACCTGTTTTTCTACGATGGGCCTATCTCTCGGGACATTGCCTTTGGAGAGTTGTTAAACAGCGGAGAAGCCTTTGTCAGGAGACTGCTCTCTGCATTTAATGATCAAAGGGGCAGGACACAGCTTGTCCACATTGCAACGGATGGGGAGACGTATGGTCACCACCACCGCTTCGGAGATATGGCTTTAGCTTACTGTCTCTATCTTATCGAGTCAAATACCCTTGCAAAGATAATCAATTATGGAGAGTACCTTGAAAAACACCCTCCAACCTACATTGTTGAAATCTTAGAAAACTCATCCTGGAGCTGCTGTCACGGAATAGAACGGTGGAGAGACAATTGCGGCTGCAGCACAGGAATGAATCAGGGATGGACCCAGGCATGGAGAAAGCCCCTAAGAGTGGCGATGGACGCGCTGAGAGACAGACTCGTACCGCTCTATAAAGAAGAGGCATCAAGGTATTTAAGTGACCCATGGAAAGCAAGGGACGACTACATCGAGGCTATACTGGACAGATCACGGAAGAATACAGAAGGGTTTCTCAGAGAACATTCTGTTAAAGCCCTTTCAACCGAAGAAAAGATAAGAGTCTTAAAGCTTCTGGAGATGCAGAGAAATGCCATGCTCATGTTTACAAGTTGCGGCTGGTTTTTCGACGAGATATCCGGAATCGAGACTACTCAGATCATGCAATATGCAGCCAGGGCTATCCAGCTTACAGAGGAACTGTTTGACATATCCGTTGAAGAAGATTACCTTTCAACCCTTGAAAAGGCACCTACTAATATACCGAAACTGGCAAATGGCAGAAGGATATATGAAACCCTTGTCAAACCTGCAATGGTTGACCTCATGAGGGTTGGTGCCCACTATGCCATATCCTCCATCTTCGATGGATATTCTAAAAGCACTGCCATATACTGCTATACCATCACTAGAGAGACATACAACCTGAGTGGGGCAGGGAGGTTAAGGCTTGCTACAGGAAGGGTCAAGGTAGTCTCGGACATAACATGGGATCAAGAATATGTATGCTTTGCCGTGCTCCACCTGGGAGAGCATAATGTCATCGGAGGGATTAGGATTAATGTAAACGATGAAGTCTTCTCAATGATGTACAGGGAATTAACAGAGGTTTTTGAAAGAGGAGATATCTCCAAGGTCATAAGGGCCATGGATAAACACTTTGGCGTGAATAACTATTCTCTCTGGCATCTCTTTAAGGATGAACAGAGAAGAATCTTAGATCACATCCTTCGTTCAACGCTAGATGATGCAGAGGCTTCGTTCCGTCAGATATACGAGGATAATTACGGTACCATGAACTTCTTACATGAAGTCTCTTACCCCCTTCCAAGCCCACTTCTCGCGGCCACTGAGCTCATCCTGAATACGGACATAAGGAAAGTCCTTGAAGAAGAAAAACCAGATTTAGACAAACTGAAACAGCTGATAAGCGCGGTAAAGAGATGGACTGTGAATATTGACAAACCAACCTTGAGTTTTGCTGCAAACTCTATGATCAATACCCTCAGCGAAAAGTTAAACTTGAATAGTAATGATCTATCAATTATTGAAGCCCTTGAGCATACTATAAGACTGTTGAGGTTATTACCACTGGAGTTAGACCTGTCGACTTCCCAGAATATCTACTTTTACATAGGGCAGACGATCCTTCCTGATAAGGTGAAAGAGAGAGAAGAAAGTAAAGATGAAAAAGCGGAGAAATGGCTGGATGCTTTTTATAAATTGGGGCTTCAACTACATGTGAAGGTCTTATGATGAGACGAGGAAGCGGTATACTTCTTCATGTATCATCCCTACCTTCATCATTCGGCATTGGAGATTTGGGACCATGGGCTTACCGTTTTGCGGATTTTCTTGCTGAGACCAAACAGAGTTTTTGGCAAATCCTTCCCTTAAACCCTGCCGAACCGGCTCATGCCAACTCCCCATACCACGCCATATCTGTCTTTGCCAGCAATCCACTGTTAATAAGCCCAGAGCTTCTGGTCCGCGATGGCTTCCTTGCCGAAGAAGATATTGAGCCATCACCCAATTTCCCCGGGGAAAGGGTAAATTATGAAGAGGTTGTTGCTTATAAAAAAATGCTTTTTTCTCTGGCATACCAGTGTTTCAAAAAAGGGGGAGCCAATCATGAATATGAAAGGTTTTGTCAGGACAATTCCCATTGGCTCACAGACTTTGCCCTTTTTCTCACCCTCAAAGCCCATTTCAACGGAAAGGTGTGGAGTGAATGGCCTTCTGAAATAAGGGATAGGAAAAAAGAAGCTCTACAACCGTTTAAAGAGGAGCTTTTGGATGAAATGGAGTTTCATAAGTTCCTTCAGTACATATTCTTCAAACAGTGGTTCTCGCTAAAGCTCTATTGCAATCAGAAGGGCATTCATATCATTGGAGACATCCCCTTTTATGTGGAATACGACAGCGTAGAGCTCTGGACTAATCCCGATATGTTTAAGCTAAATGGAGAAAAGAGACCTTATGCTGTTGCAGGTGTTCCGCCCGATTACTTCAGTGAGACAGGGCAGCTTTGGGGCAATCCTGTTTATCGGTGGGATGTCTTGAGGGAGAGGGGCTATGATTGGTGGGGTCAAAGGATAGGATATAACTTAAAATACTTTGATCTTGTGAGGATTGATCATTTCCGTGGCTTTGTTGGGTATTGGGAAGTTCCAGCAGGCGAAAGCACTGCTATGAACGGAAGATGGGTTGAGGCACCCGCAGAAGACCTCTTCAATACTCTGCTTAAGAAGTTTCCCTATCTACCCATGATTGCAGAGGATCTGGGTGTAATCACCCCGGATGTACGGGAAGTGATGAACCGTTTTGACTTTCTAGGCATGAAGGTGCTCCTTTTCGCCTTTGGTAAAGATATTTCTACCAACCCCTATATACCTCATAATATCGTGAAAAACTGTGTTATATACACAGGGACTCACGACAACAATACGGTGAGGGGATGGTTTGAAAAAGAGGCAACATCGGAGGACAAGAGGAGACTATTTCAGTATCTGGGGCATGAGGTGTCAGTAGAGGATATTCACTGGGAAATGATCAGGCTTGCCATGATGTCAGTCGCAAACATGGCCATATTCCCAATGCAGGATATCTTAGGTCTCGGGGAGACGTCCAGGATGAATCGACCGGCAACAACACGGGACAACTGGATATGGCGGCTTATGTCTGAACAGTTGACACCGGGCATTGCTGCAAAACTCCTGGAGATAACCGAAATTTATGGAAGGGCATAAATAGGAGGAGACACCTGATGCACTATGACACAGCCCTTAGGGGCTACACGTCGAAGCGAATCGAGGAGATTGAATCCGCAGATATCCTGATAGGGATCCCCTGCTATAACAACGAGCGAACCATCGCCCACGTGATCCAGATGGTCAGTCATGGCATGGCCAAGCACTACAATGAACGAAGGAGCGTAATCTTCATTGCCGATGGGGGCTCCACAGACGATACCAGGGAGGCAGCCAAGGAGTTTGAGATCAAACCGTGGCAGGAGAAGATTGTCTCTATTTACCGTGGCTCAGCGGGAAAAGGGACAGCCCTCAGGTCTATCTTTGAGGCTGCGAAGCGGCTCAGTGTTGAGGCGTGCGCTGTAGTGGACTCAGACCTCAGGAGTATCACATCGGACTGGGTGCAATATCTCCTGGACCCGGTTATTAGCAGGAAGTATCAGTTTGTGTCACCTGTCTACCTCCGGCACAAGTACGACGGAACTATTACTAACAATATCGTATACAACCTCACTCGCACCCTTTATGGAAAGCGCATCCGACAGCCCATAGGGGGAGACTTTGCTTTCTCAAGGGATTTAGCCGGATTCTATAGTGATCAGGACGTTTGGGGAACGGACGTGGCCCGGTATGGGATAGACATCTGGATGACCACCAACGCTATCACTCAAGGGTTTAGTGTCTGCCAGTCCAATCTGGGAGCTAAGATCCACGATGTCAAGGACCCGGGACAGCACCTGGGCCCCATGTTCCGTCAGGTTATCTGGACCCTTTTTTCCCTCATGGAACGCTTTGAAACCTACTGGAAAGAGGTCAGGGGCAGCAAACCTGTTGAGACTTTTGGACACGAAGAATACGTGGAGCCTGAGCCTGTGGTTGTTAACGTAGAGGTAATGATAGAGAATTTCAGGACCGGCTTCCAGCAGTTCTCTTCCCTGTGGAAGGAGATATTCTGCAAAGATTGTTTCGACGAGATCACAAAGAGTTACGAAATGGATTCGAGCCATTTTCATCTCTCCACCGATGCATGGATTCAGATACTCTATGAATTAGCAGCTACCTTCCATGCTTGGCGCATCAACCGCAACAAGTTGATCGACTTAGTTACCCCCCTCTACTATGCCCGGGTAGCCTCCTTCGTCCAGCAAACCCGGGAGATGTCCTTACAGGAAGCCGAGGCACTGGTAGAGGAGCAGGCTATAAAGTTTGAGGAACACAAGGATTATCTCATCGAGGTATGGAATAAGAAAACTGAGGAGACAGCAGATATACTTGCCAAGTTTGAAAAGGGACTTCGCAAAGAAGGGGCTGAAGAGAAGCAGAATAAAAAGGGGAGGAGACAATAAACAAACGAAGATAACAGAAAGGAGGGGAGAGCGATGAGGGACGTCCTAGCAATGATCATGGCAGGGGGGGGCGGACAGCGGCTTTATCCATTAACCCGTGACAGGGCCAAACCGGCAGTCTGTTTCGGAGGAATATACCGCTTGATCGACTTCACATTAAGCAATTGCATCAATTCAAGAGCTCGAAAGATTGTGGTCCTGACCCAATACAAATCCCTGTCACTGGAGCGGCATTTGAGGTTGGGGTGGGATATGTTAGATTCAGAACTTGACGAATATATATTTCCGATCCCTGCCCAGATGAGGACCAGCGGGGAATGGTATAAGGGGACGGCAGACAGCATCTATCAGAATTTATACTTTGCCGATACAGTAAATCCCCGGTATTTCCTGATCCTCTCAGCGGATCATGTGTACAAAATGGACTATTCCAAAATGCTCGCCTTTCATCAAGAGAAAGGCGCCGATGTTACTGTGGCCGCCATAGAGATCGATCAGACCGTCGCATCTCGGTTCGGTATACTGAAGGTGGATGAAGAAGACAGTGTGATAGGTTTTGAGGAAAAGCCTGAGAGAATCGAGGTTTCACCCGGCAGCAAGCAGTCCCTCTTTGCCAACATGGGGGTCTATATCTTCAATAGTGACATCTTAAGAGAATCACTTGAGGAGGATGCCCATAAAGAGACCAATCACGACTTTGGCAAGGACATTATCCCGGAGATAATCCACAAAGCGAGGGTCTTTGCGCATAACTTTAGAGATGAAAACAAGAAGGAAGCCAAATACTGGAGGGATGTTGGCACCATCGATGCTTACTTTAATGCCAATATGGACCTGGTTACACCGGATCCAGCACTGAACCTTTATGACTCTGACTGGCCCATACGTACCTATCAAGGTCATTACCCTCCTGCCAAGACCGTCTTTGCGCAGGAATATCCTGGTGGAAGGTTGGGTATCTGTCTCGATTCTATGGTCTCAGGGGGATGTATAATTAGCGGCGGCAGGGTGCAAAACTCTGTCCTCTCTCCCCGTGTTAGAATCAACAGTTACGCTGATATTCGGGAATCCGTTTTGATGGAAGGTGTAGAGGTAGGCAGACATTCTAAGATCAGGAGGTCTATCATAGATAAAAGAATAAAGATACCTCAAGGAACAGAGATCGGTTATGACCTGGAAGCGGACAGAAAGCGGTTTTTTGTAAGTGAGTCAGGGATAGTGGTTATACCTAAAGGCACTAAAATTCCATAATCAGTCAAATAGTCCACTCAGCGAAATACCTTCTTGAAATACCTTCTTTCTTAACACCATCCCCGAAGATACAATTAGTTCGCCCTGAAAAATTCCCTTTTCCAAACATTTGAATAATTCTGAAGTTTCCTGAGTTTTTATACACAGTGTTTCTAGCCCATTGAAATAAATGAGGGAAAAAGGGTAAGCGATGATATGGTTATAGCTATTGATCATGGGGACATCCGAAAGAAGTATGGGGAGAAGATGGAGTATATAGCAAAGATTCGTGATGGTAGTGAGAAGGAGATTGAAGAGGGTTACTGGTACATGTCAACGGCGGGTTGGTTATGCGAGGGGTTATCTTCCCATTCTCAGACCAATCTTGCAGCGGCCATTATATCGGGCACCAGCTCCTCTCTCCCTATAGCCATGATGTGCACACCGTCACACATCCTCTCCTCCTGAATCCGCATGATCATACGGCCGGCAATCTCTATCCCCTTTTCTATAGCCCTACCTTTAGGCGCGGAGGCCATTTCATCGATCGGCTCCTGTGGTACGTTGACTCCGGCAACGTTCTTATTCATAAACCGTGCCATAGGAGCGGAGGTTAGAAGGATGATGCCGGCTAGTATCTTTGCGGGAAACTGTCTGGCGTAGTCCATAAATTGTTTAAATCTGTCAAGGTCGTACACTGCCTGGGTCTGGATAAACTCGGTGCCTGCCTCAATCTTCTTTTCAAATTTTATAAGCTGGGGCTCGAGAGGGTTGGCCTCGGGGGTAACTATAGCGCCGGCACAAAAAGAGATGCCTCCATCCAGGTCGTTCCCTGCCAGGTCCTTCCCTCTTTCCAATCTTCTGATCGCCGCCAACAACTGACTCGAATCCAGGTCAAAGACGCTCTTGGCCTCTTTGTGGTCACCCAGAAGGACTGAATCACCCGTGAGACAAAGGACATTATGAATCCCTCTGCTTGAGGCAAAGAGAAGATCTGCCTGTAATGCCAACCGGTTCCGGTCCCTACAGGTCATCTGCAATATGGGTTCTCCGCCCATCTCTTTGATCAAGAGAGCACCTCCCAGGGAAGGAAACCGCATAACCGAACTCTGATGATCTGTAATATTTATGGCATCCACCTTATCTTTCAGAAGCTCGATATGGTGGACCATCTTCTCCAGATTTGTCCCTTTCGGTGGCGCTACCTCAGAGGTAACCACAAATTTGCCCGATTCCAGTGCCTTTTTAAATGAGGAAACCATGATCTTCGAATCCTTTCCTTCGAAAAAGTATTAAATCGTTTACAGTCCACAGTTAAACGGTTAAACCGTTTTTAAAACCTGCACCAGAGAGCGGGAAAGGGAATTTTTAAGTGTGAACTCGTCAGACTTCATTAGAAACCTTGCCCTAAGATGCTGAGATCACTAATTTCCCAGGCTTAGGCTCTCCCTGGTGATTCCTGGGCTGTTGAAACCTTCTCATGGCATCCAGAGTGCCTAAGTCCTTTAAACGATTATATATCAAGGTCCAGGCGCAGTCCTTTGCGCTGTCTATCTCACACTTTCCATTGTTGGTGCCGCCACAGGGGCCATTCACTAAACCCTTATGGCACGAAGTAACAGGACAAATCCCGCCTGTTTCACCAAGTATGCATGCCCCGCACTGGAGGCATATCTCGTCAAACTGACCTAAAGCGGTTTCCTTCCCGATAAACAGGGTATCCAGTGCAGGGACAACCAGCTTCTTTAACTGTCTTGCCACGGTTTGGACACCGAAGGCACAGGTCATTATGAAAAGCACATCTGCCTGAGCTATCTGTTGACCGTATTTACTCAAGGCATCTCCAGTCAAGTTGTCACAGGCAACAGGCAACACCACACCCCCGGTAATCAGCTTGCCCTTATCTGACAGCCTTTCCTTCATGGCTTCCACTTCAGGCTCTCCACCTGTGTGTGTCAAAGTAACGCATGTCCCGCATCCTATTATGAAAACCCTTCCCAATCCCTCGAGAAGCCGCAGAATCTCCTCTTCTGATTTTTGTTGTGTAATAGACCTGATCATATTGTTGTCCTCTCCTTTTCCAAGTCACATCTGAGGCATCTCATAGCCTCACGGTAGGCCTGCTCTTTAGAAAAGCCTTTCTCAACTTCCCGGAAGTCTTTCACCCTTTCCTCTGGTCTCTCGAGTTCGATATTGATTCTTGGCCTTTCTTCAGTTGTTTCCTGGTCCAGCGCCAGGCCTGCATCCTCCTTCATGGATGTCTTCTCATCTACGATCTCTATGCGACCTGTATCACCTTGAAGGTATTTATCTATAGCAATGGATGCCCTCCTCCCCAGGGCTATGGCATTTATCACAACACTTGGACCTGTAGTAAAATCGCCCCCTGCAAAGACCCCCGGGACATTCGTCGCCAGACGGTTTTCCTCCACCTCCAGACTGCCCCACAGGGCTCGCTCAAGCTGGCTGTCTTCAGACAGGAAAGATATGTCAGGGGCCTGTCCAACGGAAATAATCACGGCTTCAGCATCCACCATCAGTGCTGTTTTCTCATCCACACTGATACGGGAACGGCCTTCTTCGTTGAAGACGGTGATGCTGCGTGCGAACTCCATACCGGTTATCTTCCCGTGCCGATGTATGATCCGCTTCGGCGCCCAGGAAGGATTGATGATGACCCCTTCCTCAATGGCCTCCTCAATGTCTTTTTCCCAGGCCGGCATCTCTTCTTTGGTTCTCCGATAGAATATCTGAACATCCGATGCGCCCACCCGCAAGGCGGTTCTGGCAACGTCAAAAGCCACATTTCCTCCCCCGATAACGATAACCTTTCCTTTCAGTTCTATATTCTTACCCAGTTTTACATCTCTCAAAAACTGAAGACCGTAATATAGCCCTTCCAGACCCTCTTCTTCGCCCGCGATCTCGATCCGAAGACTTGCATGGGCACCCGCTGCAATAAAAACAGCGCCATACCCTTCTGCCATCAAGTCATTGACTGTATGCCGGGCATCAATCGGGGAGTTATAACGGATATCTACCCCACGGCTCTCGATATAATCCACCTCTTCTTCAATGACCTTCCGCGGTAGGCGAAACTCAGGGACAGCAATCCCCAGCATTCCGCCGGCAACCGATTGTGCCTCGAATACCGTCACCTTATAACCCATTTTAGCAAGAAAATAGGCACAGGTTAAACCGGCGGGCCCTGCGCCCACTACGGCAATTTTTTTATCTTTAGTTGCCTGAAAAGGCTCACTTGCCCGTCCTATGTGTTCGAAGTACCAGTCCGAAGCAAAACGCTTGAGTGATCTGATAGCCACGGGATCGTCCAGCTCACCTCGACGGCATTTCAACTCACATGGATGGATGCAGATACGTCCGCACACTGCAGGAAAGGGATTCCTCTCCCGGATAATCTCCACGGCCTTTTCGTAATTGTTGCGTGCTATGGCTGCTACATAGTTTGGCACATCAATACCTGCAGGACAGGCATGCTGGCAGGCTGAGATAACCATGGAATCACATGTTGCCCCTTCACAGCGGTGTTCCAGGATGTGGTCTTCATATTCCTTCATGAAATAGTTCAGGGTAGAAAGGGCAGGTTTGGGGCACGTCTGGCCAAGCCCGCAGAGGGATGACTCAGTAATCGTCTCCCCGAGTTCCTGTATGGTCTTGATATCCTCGAGTCTACCCCTGCCCTGGGTGATGCGGGTCAGTATCTCCAGCAACTGGGTTGTACCCACACGACATGGGGTACACTTCCCGCAGGATTCCGCCTGGGTAAAGCTCAGGAAAAACCGGGCGATCTCCACCATACAGTTGTTCTCATCCATGACCACCATCCCGCCTGATCCCATAATTGCGCCTATCCGCTGTAGGGTATCGTAATCTATAGGCAAATTCAAATACTGGGAAGGCACGCATCCGCCCGATGGCCCCCCCATCTGCACCGCCTTGAACTTTCTCCCCTTGAGGATACCACCGCCAATATCAAAGACCACCTCTTTCATGGTCACGCCAATGGGAACCTCCACCAGACCGGTGTTATTCACCTTACCTACCAGCGAGAATATCTTTGTGCCCTTACTCTTTTCTGTACCTATCTCTGTATACCACCCAACCCCATTTTTGATAATCAACGGAACATTTGCCCATGTCTCCACGTTATTGATATTGCTGGGTTTCCCATCCAGTCCTGCCTGAGCAGGAAACGGCGGCCGGGCCCTCGGCATTCCCCGCTTCCCCTCAATAGATGACATCAGGGCGGTTTCCTCGCCACAGACAAATGCCCCTGCACCCTTCTTCAGGGAAATATCAAGGTTAAAACCAGCTCCCAGGATATTTTCCCCCAAAAGTCCCCGCTCTCTCATCTGTTCTAAAGCAATACCCAAGTGCTCGACTGCAATGGGGTATTCCTCCCTCACATAAATATACCCGTATTCTGCCCCTATGGCATACGCTCCGATGAGCATCCCCTCAAGGACAGCATGGGGGTCCCCTTCCAGAACTGAACGATCCATAAAGGCTCCGGGGTCTCCTTCATCTGCATTGCAGATTATATATTTGGGTCGTCCCGGTGCCTGACGGGCAAATTTCCATTTCAGCCCTGTCGAAAAACCTGCCCCACCCCTGCCTCTCAGTTTTGAGTCAGTTACATCATTTATTACCTCTTCAGGGGTCATACTGGAAAGGGCTTTGCCAATAGCCCCATATCCTCCAGCGGCGATGTAATCCTCAATATTGGTAGGATCAATCTGCCCGCAATTGGCCAGAACCCTCCTCACCTGTTTGCCGAAAAAGGGGATATCTTTTTCACATGTAATCTTCTCCCTACTCTCAGGATCTGTATAAAGGAGTCGCTCTACAGGTTTGCCATGGATAAGGGTTTCGGAGACAATCTCAGGTACATCATCCGTCTCCACCTTGTTATAGAAGATATTATCAGGGTCAACAGCCATAACCGGCCCATTTTCACAGAAACCCCTGCAGCCTGTTTTCTTTATTTCTACCTTATCTTCTAAACCACTGATGGTGAGTTCTTGTTTGAAGGCATCAATGATTTTGAGAGATCCTCCAGCACGGCATCCTGTGCTACAGCATACCTTGACAACCTGCCGTTTAGGGTCACGTTTGCTGAGGATGTTCTGCCGAAGGGCCTCCAGATCTGAAGGGCTTTCAATCTTCTTCATCTATAACATCCTTTAATTTTTCTTTCTCCTCTTTACCGTACTCTACCAGTATGTTATTTACCTTTGGTGGAGAAAGTTTCCCAAAGTAGGCTCTATTGACCATCGTAGTAGGTGCAAGGGCACATGCCCCAAGACAGGCGGTAGTCTCAAGGGTAAACTGATAATCAGAGGTGGTCTCTCCTTCATTCAGCGCCAGCTCTCTCTTTACCAATCTCAGGATACTCTGACCGCCTTTGACATGACAGGCCGTTCCGCGGCATACTCTGAGTACGTATTTACCCTTAGGCTTTACGGAAAATCCTGAGTAAAAAGATATTACTCCCTGGACCTCGGTTGGAAACAGTTTCATGGCACTGGCAATCAAATTAATGGACTCTGGCGGGACATAACCGAACGTTTCCTGAATATCCTGCAGCAGAGGAATAAGCCCCCATTTCTCGTCTCGGTGTTCGCCGATGATGGAGGTGAGTTTATCCCAATCGATCTCTTTCGGCTTCATTCGTTTTCTCCCCTATCCCTAAACCTTCTCAAGTTGTAACTACTCAGACAGGCACAAAGGCACAGAGCACCAAAGGCACAAAGTATAGTTCAGTTATCAGTTATCAGTTACCAGTTATCGGTTAATTATTAACTGTAAACTGTTAACCGTAAACCGTATTTTTAGTGCCTATGTGCCTTTGTCTCTTTGTGCCTGAATAGTTACCTCAAATTTAACTCGACAGGTCTTCCAGCCCAATGAGTCATGCCTGGAAAGCTGTGCCAGGTTGATAAGATTCCGTGAATCGTTGTCATTAAAAGCCACTGGGACAAATATCAGCCCCGCTATTAATCCATCTCTCAGTCTGATCCCTCTCTCTACTGCCCCATATCGGGAAATGACCCGAACAGCGTCCCCATCATGCAAATTTAATTTTGTCCCATCTTTGGGGGATATCTCTATCTCTCCCTTCAAATCAAACTCCTGAATACGCTTGGAACGGCTCGTCCGAGTACCGCTTCCCAAATGGTAACGGTAAGACCCGAGGATAGCCGTCAAAGGATAAACATCATCAGGCACTTCATCTTCGGTGGAAACAACAGGAGAAAAAGGAATCAAGTCTCCTTTCCCATCGGGGCGGAAGCGAGCCTTTTCACTCGTTTCCCTGATCCAGGGCGTGTATCCATGCCCACCCGGATCCGCATACATAGGCACAGACCCAATGATTTCTTCCCTTACCCTTTCCAGAGAACTGTAGTGTTTGGAATACCCCATCTTTTCAGCAAGAAGGGCCAGGATTTCCCAGTCAGGTTTGGCATCTCCCGGTGGAACTACTACGGGTGTAAAGGTTTGAATCCTTCCTTCCATATTCGTAAATGAACCGCCCTTTTCGCAGAAAGCGGCGCCTGGCAGAACCACATCTGCAATCTCGGCGGTTTCGTTTGCGAGGATATCTTGAACCACTACAAAATCTAATTTCTCCAGGGCACTGCGAACCCGTTCAGGTTGAGGGAGACTCCGGAGGGGGTTTTCCCCCATGATGTACAATGCTTTTAGGTTGCCTTTCTCGGCTTCCTCGATCATTCTGACCATATTGAGACCTTGATCGGGCGAAATCTTTGCCTGCCATACCCGTTCCCATTGTTTTCGCGTTAAATCATCACTCAGAGACTGACCACCCGGCAATCCGTATGGCACCGCCCCCATATCCTGTGCACCCAATTGATTGTTTTCCCTTGCAAGAATATACAGACCGGCCCCTTCAGTTCCAAGGCTTCCGGTCATGAGTGAGAGGTTAATGATAGCCTCTAGACACTCCCGCCCATATCTCTGCTGCAGGATTCCATGCCCAACCACGAAGGCAACCTTTTTCCCGTGTAACAACTCGGCAGCCTCTTCAATAGTACCCACATCTATAGATGTTACCCGGCTAATTCTGTCAATGTCCAGGGAAGAAAGCCCGCGACGGTACAGGTCAAACCCCTCTGTAAACTGGATTATGAAATCAGAGGCGTATGCCTTTTTCTGGTACAGCAGCATAGCCAGAGCGTTGATCAATTCAAGGTCGCTCCCGGGAAAAACACGGAGCCAGATAGATGAGAAGTCCACCAATTCCGTGCGCCTTGGATCAGCAACTATTAAGGGAATGCCCTTCTTCGCAGCCCTTTTGAGATAATAGCTCACCACAGGAACCGAGTGATTTGGGTCCGCACCAAGAACAAAAATGGCATCCTCTTTCTCCAGCCGAGCAAGGGGCTGAATACGGTACCCCCCGTCTGTTTTTTCATCAATGAGATTCAAGAGGGACTGCCCGGACACATAGCCACCATTGTCCACGTTATTTGTTTCAAGAACAACCCTTGCTATCTTTTGAAAGAGGTAATTTTCCTCATTTGTGCATTTGGAGGAACCTAAAAATGCCACGTTTTGTGGGCCGTTTTCCCGTTTGATTTCAAGAAGCCGTCTTGCAACAACCTCCAGTGTCTCACCCCATGAAGCGGAAACCAGCTCGCCATCTTTGCGAATCAAAGGACTGCGCAACCGTTCACTGGCATTGAGAAAGTCATGGGCAAAGTGGCCCCTGACACAGAGGGTTGCCCCATTAACCGTGTCGGATATGTGTGATGGGTTGACCTCTATAACCTGTTCATCCACAACACCCATAGACAGAGAACAGCCTACACCACAGAATCCGCAGATAGAACGAGATTCCCTCTGAGGAGTACCTACGTAACGTGTATTATTCGGGGACAATGCCCCGGTGGGACACATTGACACACAGGTGCCGCAAAAGGTGCAGTCAGAATGCTCTAAGCCCAGATCATGAAGCGCGACAGGGCGGGATTTAAAGCCTCTCTGGTTATAATCTATTGCCCCCACAACAACCAGTTCATGGTCTGCCCGGATACACTTTCCACACAGGATACATTTGGAGAGATCCCTGATAATGAAAGGATTTGCCTGTTCCAGTGGTTTGTAGTTGGGCATAGGGTAAAGGTTTGTCTCCCCTATACCGAGTTTAGCGGCTATCTGACGCAACTGACAGCGGTTCCCTTTGCTGCAAAATATACAGGACTCCGGATGTTCAGCGATCATCAGCCTGACTATATTCCGCCTGTGCTTATTTACACGGGGTGACTCTGTCAGGATACTCATGTCCTGGGCCACTGGCGTAACACATGACGCCATGATACGGCCGGCCTTCTCATCTTCTACCAGGCAGAGACGACAGGCGCCAAACGGTTTAAGGTCAGGATGATAGCAGAGTTTGGGAATCTGTATACCGTGCTGCTCTGCAGCCTCCAGAATGGTTGTTCCGGGCGGACAGGTGATATTTCTCCCATTAATGGACAGCGTTATGTTTTCCAAAAAACTAACTCCTTTTGGATTCGGGGTCAGACCCGTAGCAATATAACCCAAATGTCGGGTCAGACCCCAACCTGACTTCTGAGTCCTGAGCTTTTTTGACTATCTGAGTTTCGCCGCATCCAGATAGTACCTGAGCTTTTCTTCCCCGCCTATGGTTATAATATGAATCCCCTGACAGATGTCTTTAATGCCTGTTACTATATCAGCAAAAAGATATATACTGGCCTTTTGCTTGTCTGAGGCTTTGGCTAGTTTTTGGATAATCCACTCCGGCACCAATCCTGACTTGAAGTGTCGGTTGAGAAATCGGCCCATGCCGGCTGTCCTCAGAATCATGACTTCTGCAATTACCGGAACTCCGAAGGTCCCGACAGTCTTTACGAATTTCTCAAACCGATCCAGATCGAATACCGGTGTTGTCAAGAAGTACCCGGTACCTATCCTCGTCATCTCCTCCATTTCTTTCATCTCTAGCTCCGGAACGTTTTTACCCCAGCAAGATTCAACACCCGAGCCCAATATGAATTCGGCTTTGTAAGGAAGTTCCTTGCCGTCGACTGTGCGGCCTTCCCGAATGTGTTCCAGAACAGAGGCTAATTTCCCGGAATCAACATGGAAGAACATTATCTCCTGAAGGCTATCCCCTGTAATCCGGTAGTCTTCAGTGAATACAAGGAGGTTTTCTACACCTGCTTCATGGGCAAGTATGAGGTCCTTTTGTAGTTGTAAACGGTTCTTTTGCCGGGTTGAAGTCTGATATATAGCCTCAAATCGGTTCTGTTTCAGAACTTCACACGTCTTAATCGTATCCCCCACTATCCCCTCAATCTCAACCTCTGATACGGAAACCCCGTCAACACGCCCTCGCACCAGATTGAAAGTCTTGACAATGCCTTCCGGCTCCTCATCGATAGGTGCCTGGATTTCAGTTGTAACCAGAAATTTCCTTTTTGCCAAAGCTTCTCTCAGCTTCATCAGCAGCTCCTTTACTGTCCTGGAAGGTAATCTTCTGTGGTAACCGTTCACGGTTCTCAGTTTACCGTTTACGGTTTGTATTCAATGAATTATATAAAGCTTGGAGCATTTTTGCCAACTGCTAACCGCAAACCATAAACTGTGAACAGATACCTTTTGTTGGTGTATGAATCAGGGCAACCCCAATAACCGGCTTACCTCTTGCTTCAACTGGGGCAGAGGTAAAGGCTTGGAAAAACACACATCTGCACCGTACTCCTTCATCATCCTGAATTTCTCTTCGTCCAGATACGCTGACAAGACGATAATAACCATGTTCCTGGTAGCCTCATTGGACTTAATCTTCCTGCACACCTCATACCCCTTAATATCAGGCATCATGATGTCCAGTATTAAAAGGTGCGGTTTGAAGTGACTTACCTGAAGACCTGCCTCAAATCCATCGGAAGCAGAAACAACATCATAATCATGTTCATCCTCTTCCAATGCCTGAACAATCGTTTCAACGATGATGGGGTCGTCATCCACCACAAGTATTCTCTTTCTCTCTTCCATTTGTTCATCTTCGGGGATTGGAATCCCCTGCCTTTGCATAAAATCTTCAAGATCCAGCTTCTTTATACGACGATGCCCCCCCACGGTCTTGTATGCCTTGATATAGCCAGAATCTATCCAGTTGATAATGGTCTTGGGGGAGACATTACAGTATTTGCTGGCCTTGAAAACAGTTAATACAGCATCCATCAAATGGCTCCTTTTGTTTTTCTGTTATTGCTAAATTTACTATTATTATAGTTTTTACTAATTGTCAAGTAAAATTTTGGGGTAGATTATTTATTTATTATAATTATTATATTTATTTCTATTATTTCTATTATTGATTGTCAAGTAAAATTTTGGTTATTTTCGACTTTTCTATTGTGACAGGATTAAATAGAAGGGATAAAAACAGGGAGGCTGATGGTAAAGGTTGTTCCAGAACCCACCTTGCTTTCTACTTTAATATCACCTCCATGATCTTTTACAAACCCATAGCAGACAGACAGGCCAAGGCCAGTATCTCTTGCACCATCTTTAGTAGTAAAAAAGGCATCAAAAATCTTACTTATATATTCTTCTTTTATACCGATCCCTGTATCGGCTATCTGAATCCGGACATTGTCTTTACCGCCATTAGTCTTAACTGTTAAGGTTCCACCTTCTGGCATAGCATCTCGAGCGTTCGAGATTATATTGAGAAAGACCTGCCTAAGTTGATTCTTTGATGCATAAACCTTTCCCAAACCTTCTGCAAAAGAGGAAGAGACCCGGATATCGTGTTCCCGCAGTTGTTTCTCATGGAGAAGCAGTATCTCATCAAGCATTGTATTGATATCTATGGGATGCCTTTCTTCCTCATCAGGCCTGGAAAAAGAGAGCATCTTGCGGAGCAGCTCGGACAGTCTCACCGTCTCGGAAAGGGCCATATCCAGAATCTTTCTTCTCTTGTTCTCAGGAGAAATCTCCGTTTTCATCAATTCCAGGGTATTCATGATTCCATAGAGGGGATTGTTTAGTTCATGGGCAATCTGAGAAGTCAGACGCCCCATGGCCGCCAGCTTTTCTGACTGCAATAACTGTTCCTGTGTCTGTCTCAGCCTTCGTTCCATCTCCAGGCTCTCCCCCAGGTCTACAAATATCCCTACAGAAGCAACTTCATTCCCTTTCGCATCGTAAATGATGGATGCCGAAAGGTTCCCCTCAACAATTTGGCCATCCTCTCTCACATAGGTTATGGGGTATGCTCTCAATTTGCCCACACCACCATAGTCTGGACCTCGCATCATTTGCATTACTTTTCTGGCATCCCCTTCTGAATAAATCTTTTCGATGCTCATCTTGCCGATCACATCCTCTGCCTTACATCCAAGTGCCTCTTCGGAAGCCCGGTTCCAGATGATGATATTCCCCTTCATATCGGTCGCCATAATAGGGTTTGGCGAACTATGAATAGTCTTGTTCGGAAAATCATGTGCCTCCCTGAGTTCTTTCTCCATCTCTTTTCGCTGAGATTGATCCACATTGATCCCTTCGTACCCTAATACATTACCATCCTGATCATAGCGAATATGGCTTGTGAGTAAGACCGAAATAGCCTTCCCATCTTTCCGTTTAAAATCAACCTCATAATCGATCACATGACCTTTTCGCTCGATCATCTCCTGAAATCTTTGACGATTTTCAGGCATCAAATAGAGGTCTCTGGTTATATCAATATCCAGGAATT
>PFIF01000184.1:38455-38671 GCA_002782605.1 Deltaproteobacteria bacterium CG_4_8_14_3_um_filter_43_13
CTTTTGTAATCCTCTTCGGATGCCCTAAGCTTTCTCTCCATCCGTTTTCTCTGGGATTGATCAACGATGATCCCTTCATACCCTAAGACACCCCCTTGATTATCATAGCGAACATGGCTTGTGAGTAAGACCGAAATAGCCTTCCCATCTTTCCGTTTAAAATCAACCTCATAGTCTATCACATGGCCGTCTCGCTCGATCATCTCCTGAAATCTT
>PFIF01000184.1:38709-43548 GCA_002782605.1 Deltaproteobacteria bacterium CG_4_8_14_3_um_filter_43_13
CCCAGCATGTCCAGAAGAGCCTGATTCGCATCTATGAACTTCCCCTTTTTACTGCTTATGTAAACACCGCAGCGCACGTGTTCAAACAACCGTCTGTAATCCTCTTCCGAGGCTTTGAAGATACCGTCCTCCACGTCTTCAATTATGGAGTTTAACTTCTCAATATCTCTATTCATCATTGATACACCTCACTTTACGATTATATCGCAAAAACCTGATAAGTACCTAAAGATTTGGCAACTACTCAGGCACAAAGTGGCAAAGGCACTAAAAATACGGTTTACGGTTAACAGTTTACAGTTAATAATTGACCGATAACTGGTAACTGATAACTGGTAACTGAACTATTCTTTGTGCCTTTGGCACTCTGTGCCTCTGTGCCTACCTGAATAGTTACAAGATTTATACATAAATATTATCACTTTCTTTTGTGAAAAGGAAGAAGGAAGTTTGGTGCAAAACTGATTTTTTACTTGACATTACTATTCAAAAAAAACTATTCTCTGCTCAAATACTCAATCTCGGGAAACCCATCATACTTAGTATGCTAAACCTTTTGAGAGGAGGTTAGGGGCACGATGGATTTTAAATTTGGTGAAAAGGAAGAAAAGCTGAGAAAGGAAATCCGAGAGTTTGCAAAAGAGGAACTTCCACTAGGCTGGCTTTCGTCTATGTTAGAGGAGGAAAGCAACGATGAGGACTGGGCATTTGCTGAGTCTATGTCAAAGAAGCTTGCTGAAAAAGGTTGGCTTACCATGTCATGGCCTGAAGAATATGGGGGCAAAGGTGCTTCCCTCTGGGAGCAATTGGTATATTCTGAAGAGGCATCATACTGGGGGATACCAGGTGTTACGATGGGTATAGGCGGAGTTGACTGGGTAGGCCCTTCCCTCATGATGTTTGGCACAGCCGAACAAAAGAACAAATACCTCCCACTCATTGCATCAGGAGAGCCGGACGGTATCTGGTGCACTGCGTACAGCGAACCGAATGCTGGCAGTGATTTTGCCAAGATACGGACCCGTGCGGTGAGGGAGGGGGATGAATACATTATCAACGGCCAAAAGATATGGACCAGCGCTGCCCACAGGGCAAGATGGTGCTGGCTCGCAGTGAAAACAGACCCGGACGCCGCCAAGCCGCACAATGGAATCAGTGTCTTTGTCGTGGATATGAAAAGCAAGGGAATTACAGTAAGACCCCTCATGAACTATGTGGGACTCCACATATTCAATGAGGTCTTCTTCGATGATTTAAGAGTACCGGCCGCCAACCTGGTAGGTAAGGAGAACAATGGATGGTACCAGTTGATGCACTCACTGGGGTACGAAAGAGGAAGCATTGCCGGCAGATGTTACGGGTATAATAAAAGGATACTTGACGAGCTTATCGTGTATACCAGGGGAAACGGTCTTTTCCGGGAACGGGAAATACGACACAAATTGGCCGACATTGCTGTCGAACTTGAGACCCAAAAGGTGCTCGGCTACGAGACCATCTGGAAGATGAGCAAGGGAGACTCTCCCGTTTATGAACCGTCAAGGGATAAAGTCTTAAATGACCACATACTGGAGCGGCTGGCAATGCTAGGAACGGAGATCCTTGGGGGCTACTCACAAATAGACCCATTGAGTCGAAACTGCAAATGGACAAAGCTCAACGGCCATATGGAAAAACTCTTCTGGTTGTTCCTTGGGTTTGCGTTCGCTGCCGGGACAGACGAGGTGGAGTTGAACATCGTCGGCCAGTTTGGACTGAAGTTACCCAAATCATATTGAGAGGGGGTAGAAACGGATGGACTTTGATTTTTCAGAAGACCAAGTGATGATAAGAGATTCGGCAAGGAGGTTCCTGGAAAAAGAGTGTCCTAAGGACAAGATAAGAGAGTTAAAGGAAGACGAGAAAGGGTATGACCCTGAGCTGTGGAGCAGAATGGCAGAGATGGGCTGGATGGGACTCATACTACCTGAAGAATATGAAGGAACGGGGATGAATTTCTTTGATCTCACGATCCTGATGGAGGAGATGGGCAGGAATATTCTCCCAGCCCCCTTCTTCGATACGGTTGCCCTATGTTCTCTTCCTATACTCGAATACGGAACCTCAGAACAAAAGAAGAGATTCCTGCCAAAAATCGCCTGCGGGGAGGAGATATGGACCCTTGCATTAACAGAACCATCGGCCAGCTACGAGCCATCGGGAGTGGAACTTCGTGCCACTTCTTTACAGGAGGATTACGTCCTTGAGGGCACAAAGCTATTCGTACCCTATGCGAATGTAGCCGACCGTCTTTTGGTAGTTGCTCGAACAAGCCAAGAGGGAATCACGGTGCTCATTGTTGATGCAGGGAGCCAGGGGATAAAAACGGAAGTCATCCCTACCACAGCACATGATAAGCAGTGCGAGATCGTGTTCGATAAGGTAATGGTTCCTAAAGACAATGTTTTGGGAGAGGTAGGCAAGGGATGGGAGATCGTGGAATTCCTCCTTCAAAGGGTATCTGTCCTAAAATGTGCAGAAATGTTGGGCGGAGCCCAATTCGTACTGGAAATGGCAAATAGCTACGCTAAAGAGAGGGTGCAGTTCGATAAGCCCGTCGGCTCCTTCCAGGCAATTCAACACAAATTGGCCGAGGTATTCATCAATGTTGAAGGGTTGCGGCATCTCGTTTATGAAGCAGCATGGAATATAAGCACAGGCTCCCCCTCTCGTTTGCTGACTTCCATGGTCAAGGCAAAGGCAAATGAGGTTTACCAGCAAACTTGTATCCAGGGAGTCAAGGTTCATGGAGCCATAGGATTCACTGAGGAACTGGACCTGAGCCTTTACTTTCTGCGTACCAAGGCATCGGAGTTCATGTTGGGAGACACCGGTTTCCACAGAGAACGGATAGCCGTTGAATTAGAGGATTACCAACCTCTTTTCGTGTCAGTCTAATTGCTCAATATCTTCAGCATACTGTCAGGAATCCTCACAGGCTTTCCGTTCTTATTAATACATGCAAGCCTGGTCATTCCTGAAGCAAGGAGTTTTTCATTCCGTTCTCGCTCTTTCAAAGTACTTAAGATAATTAGCATAGTATATACCACACCACCGCAATCGGTATCCTCATAATAGACCCTTATCTCCATTTAAGACGCGCTCCTTTCATTTTACCTTCTCACAAACTCGTTGGTAAACATGATAAAACCAACCCAAGGATTGGATATCTGTTGATAAATTCTAACTTGCCAAAAAGGAAGGCCATCTAACCTCTTTATAACAAAACAAAAATTTATAACATACTGATATTATTAGACAATTTTAGTTGACCAATAAGTAGGCAAACAGGTAAAACCCCTCAATTTTTGAGGTGTTAGGTGGTTTCATTCCTCAGTTATCCACAACTTATCCACAGTCTTTGGGGAAAAGTATTCTAGCTATTTGAAAAAATGAGATTTTTTGCCTTTGTCACTATAAAAGGTATGCCTCCCTTATCTGAGGGAAACCTTTCTGGCGTCCCGGGTGCTTACCAAAATCTTTTAACAACTATAACAAATACTACAGAAAGGGTAAAAAGGCAAGGGCTTGGGGGATAAGAAAAACCTTGACACTATAAGGGAGCTAAGCAATAATTGCTACAGAAATCCTCATCTCTCCAATAGAGGTATCAGTTATGGGGTAGTAACAGTCAGTAGGGATGTCACTGGAAGAATAACGGTTGCCTTCCAATATGACCCTCAACTTGTTGAAAAGGTCAAAACCATTGATGGCAGAAAATGGCACCCTGAAAAGAAGTATTGGAGCTTTCCTGATTCAGATGGAATCCTCGAGAAGATTTTGAAGGCTTTTGAAGGGGACGAAGTCCATTTAGACCCAGCCTTACAAGTCTTAATCCCTCTACCTAATCATGAACAAATCACAGATGCAGTGAAGAAAGAACTCAGGCTAAGAGGATATAGCCATAAAACCAGAAAGGCATATTTACATCATATTGACCGCTACACGCGTTACTTCATGAAAGACCCAAAAGAACTGGACGAAAGCCATATAAGAGAATATATTCTTCATCTCGTTGATAATAAAAACGTATCAAGGTCCTATCACGACCAGGCAGTAAGTGCCATTAAATTTCTGTATGACAATGTATTGAGGATGCCAAAGACCGTTGGAAATCTGCCCAGACCAAAAAAGGAACATAAGCTGCCCACTGTCCTCAGCCAAGAAGAAGTAACACAGGTGCTTCAGACAATAAAGAATCTAAAGCACAGAGCAATAGTAATGCTGGTTTATTCTGCTGGACTCAGGGTAAGCGAAATAGTAAAATTACGGGTAGAGGATATTGATAGCAACAGACATCTGATTCACGTAAAAGGAGCCAAGGGGAGGAAAGATAGATATACAGTTCTATCAGAAGTTGCTTTGGAGGAATCAAGAAGGTATCAGAGAGAATATAAACCGGAAAAGTGGTTATTTCCCGGGGCAAAACCTGACAGGCATGTCTCTACAAGAACAGTAGAAGCTATTTTTAAGAATGCACTTAAAGAGGCAGGGATACAGAAAAAGGCATCTGTACATACATTTCGGCATAGCTTCGCTACCCATTTACTGGAGGGTGGGACAGATTTACGATACATACAAGAGCTATTAGGGCACAAAAGCTCAAAGACCACAGAAATATATACCCATGTAAGTACTAAAGACCTCGGGAGGATAAAAAGCCCATTGGATAATTTAAAGAAGGGAGGGGGTCAGGAAAATAAAGAGTAAGTCTGTCCTGAGTTTTATCGAAGAATTGGCTTTGGCTATATGAAAAATATCCGCAATACTGCGGATATGACACCCAATTTAGGGCATAAT
>PFIF01000083.1 GCA_002782605.1 Deltaproteobacteria bacterium CG_4_8_14_3_um_filter_43_13
TTATACCGAGTAGCCCACGGCTTCTTGAACAAAGGATTGAAGGCGACCTTGCAGGTCGCATCAATCCTTATTGGTTAGCCATCATGGGCATATAGATAATCCATATCCGGCTTTTCCGTAGCAAAGAAATGAACCCAGATATAGGCGTGACTGAACGCTGCAACGGTAAGTGCGGCCGTAGAGTCGAAGCCAACAGCGATGGCCCAAAACAAAAGGAAGGCGAAAATGTACATTCCATTGTCTGTGAATCGGAAAATACCTTCCTTCACATGCGGCATGTCGCGGTATCGTGGTTCGAAGTGATCGGCACCGGCTGCGCGTGTCATCCCGAAGTATCTCTTGACGCTGTACGCGGCGTAGCCTCCGAGAAGTGCGAGGAGAGCCGTGACGATGGTCTGTGGAAGAATGTGGAGCTTGAGACTGCCGCGGTCCATCCAACCCAGGGCAAACAGAGAAATGAAGCGGCTGACAGACAGAAGGAAGAAGCATGCAAGGTATCCTCGGAATCCAATCGCCTTGCTTATCACCGACGATCGAAACTCCAGACGCCATGCCAACCATACGAACATCTGGTGAACAACTGGAACAGCTACGGCAATCCAAAAAGCCACCGGAAATGGTTGGCTATCAAATTCCCAAGCCACCCAAACGAATACGATAAGAATCGCCGCACAGACAAAGTGCAGCGGCTGACCGACCCAGATGCCCGGTGGGGTCTTGGCAGCCGTCATACCAAGCTTCGGACTTTGAGATGTCACCTGTGTCACCTCCTAATGGCTAATGATAAAGTCACCTGCTGGTGTGAAGCGCAGCGGAACACCGGTCAGGTGGACTGACAGGTTCGGCGATGCTTGGCAAGTCACACCAATCGATTGTGCCACTTCTTTGGATCCCGGGAAGTATGGAAGATGCAGTAGACTATCACCTTCCCACCGGCGTATTCGTAAAAGATGGCGTACGGAAATCGCCTCACCAATGCCCGACGATACTCCTCGTGGACTTTCGGGTGGAGTTCAGGCATGCGACAAATTGCCTGAATACAGGCGTCTACACAGTCGAGAAACTCTTCCCCCAAACCAGGTCGACGATTTTTGTACCAACAATATGCCTCATCGACGTCCTCTTGTGCTTCCGGAGCGATTATTAATTCATCGGCCATAGCGACTTCGAATCCTGCGTTTTACCTCGTCCCACAAAAGCCCCGAAGCTGGATTGCTCATCAAGTTGGCCTTTCGACGAGCCAACTCCTCCTTTTGCCATTCATACACAGGAACCTCTGATGGGGTAGCCGCCAGATCGTCCCATAGATCTTCCACCAGTTGTAGCTTCTCTGGTGGACTCAGGTCGAATATGGAAACAGCATTTAAATTCATTGTTACCTCCTTATAGCAGGGCACTGCTCACGTTTGAATTGATTGTTTCGGTTGCCGAACTGCAAGTTAAATTGTTCTTCGCCGAACGGCGGAGCTAAGCGGAGGCACGAACCTGCTGGGCTGCGAAGCAGACCTTGCAGGTGAAGTGCCGACCGCTTGAGCGATTCGTTGGCGCCGCGCGAATCAGCGCGCAGGCAACTAATCAGGCAGGAGCCATCAATAATTCCCCTATCTTGCCTGATGCCGGCGCCAACAAAGAGCGAAAAGCGTCAGCTTAGCTCCGCCGTTGCCGTCGCGCGCAGCGCGGCGGCAACAATGATTATACTGAACCGGTTTATTCCTTTGATTTGTGTTTAACAATACTATTTTATGAACAAAGAAACAAATAATTTTGAAGAAAAGCCTACTCGACTGCCGTAAATAGTCCATAATATCATATTATACAGAATCCATATATCGTAGGCAGGAGCTTATATGGGAGAGAAAATGTCAGATTGAAAGCCCATAAATAAAATCAACAGCATCGCGAGGGGCAGAACCAGGCCCAAATACCTTTTTTATACCCATATCTAAAAGCTCCGGCACATCCCTTGTGGGTATAACCCCTCCTATTATAACAGGTGCGTTTATTCTCCGCTCATTCAACACCTTTAAAAGGGTGGACGCAATATAGAGGTGCTGCCCCATGGAGCTGGTTAAACCTATAACATCTGCATCCTCCTCTTCGGCTACCTTGGCAAGTTCTTTGGGATCGCTGAAGTATATGTAAACCACCTCAATGCCCGCATCCCTAAAACTGCTCATTATAGATAAAAGCCCCCGGTCATGTCCATCCAGCGAAAAACGTGCCATTAGAACCTTCATCTTTTCCTTTCTCCGGTCTTTACCCATGGTTTCTCCTCCCTAAGTAGAATATATCCTGCCTCCACTGACTTCCACTATCGCCTCCATCATCTCCCCTAAAGTACATTTAGCTCTGGCGGCATCTATAAGTGCAGGCATAAGAATACCTGCCTTTTCTACATTATCGTAATCAGACATAGCCCCTTTTACTCTCTCCAGCGAATCCTTTACTTCAGTGTTATTCCGATTTGCCCTCCATCTTTTTAGCCTATCGGTGATCTCTGCCTCAATCTCAGGTTGATATATAGTAAATGCAGGCACTTCTTCCTTTTCCTCTATCTTAAACTTGTTCAAACCCACTACGATTCTCTCACCGCTATCGACCTCCTGACGCCACTTTATGCTCTGTTTCTCCAAAAGCTGGCGGAGCCATCCATTCTTTATACACTCAAAATAGCCTCCCTTGCTCTCTATCTCGGCCCTTACCTTCTCCGCTTCTTCTTCCACCTTATTCGTAAGGAACTCAAGATAATAGGAACCACCCATGGGGTCTGTCACATGGGGTATCCCTGTCTCATGAAGAACTATCTGGTTTATCCTTATCGCTGTCCGAACTGCTTCTTCAGAAGGTAAGCCGATGGCCTCATCATAAGAATTAGTATGCATAGATTGTACACCGCCCAAAACACAGGCCAGCACCTGGAGGGTAGCCCTGGCTATGTTATTGAGAGGCTGCTGAGACGTAAGGGAAGAACCGGCAGTATGAACATGAATTCTATACTGAAGGGACCTGGGGTCATTGCAACCAAATCTCTCCTTCATTATCTTAGCCCACATCCTCCTCCACGCCCGAAGTTTTGCTATCTCCTCGAAGAAGTCCATGCCTAAATGAACCTGAGAACTGAATCTGGGGACAAACTCATCGGGCTTCAGCCCAGCCTTTATCCCACCTTCCACCAGGTCAACAGCCTTTGAGAGCACAATCCCCAGTTCCTGGGTAGGAGTAATATTCATCTCTCCAAAGACATAGCCACAGAGGTTTGTGTGGTTCCATCTCTTTATGTTCTGACAACTGTATTTTATCAGCTCTATCTCCAGTCTGTACTGGGCATCCGGGGTAGGAGCCGGAAGGTTGGTAGTCAAACATCTGTTCCCCAGTCCATTCTGGCTCTGCCCATTGAGTTCCTCAGGCCTATGTCCTCTACCTTCTGCATAAACCACATACATGGCCAGGAATGGGAGGCAGGTAAACCTGATATTATCGGCTACCCTAGTATTAGGAAGATCATAGTCTTTCAGAAGGGTGTGAATATCATCCAGAGTACTTATGTTCACCCCGCCTAATCCTACCATCCCCCGGGCTTTGGGGCTATCGGGATCAAATCCACAATGGGTAGGGGTATCCACAGCAAAGAGGACAGCCGGGGTTTCTCCATACCCTTTCATGCCTTCTCTTATGAGGTATTTGGTACGTTCCCTTGTCTCTTCACCGGTACCGTAGCCGTGGAGCAACTGTATCATCCACGGCATGTACTGATAGCCAAGCGCCCTATTCCCCCTGGTATAGGGAAAGGCTCCTGGGATCTCCGGCTCTATATCCTTTACGTCCTCTGGGCTGTAAACATAGTTAAGGGGTATCCCGGATTCTGAAGTATATTGGGGAGAGCCAAATTTCAGTTTTTTAACATAGACTTCTTCTACCTCCTTTTCCCAATCCTTCATCATCTCATTAACTCTATCAAGGGTCTTCCTGGAAAACATAACCTTACCTCCCCGGAAATTTATATAAAGCTTGAAGCATTTTTGCCAACTGTTAACTGCAAACCGTAAACTGTGAACGGATACCCTTTATCTTTGTGTAATCTCTGGCCATTTCCTTCCCCTAGGTCTAATGTCTGATGTCTATGGTCTACTGTCTGAATCACAGATACAATCTATCAATTATAGAATAATAAATCAAGTGGGAAAACAGATGATTTTAATAGTTTTTATTGACATACGAACTACCATTTGGTACTTCATCCAATTGAAGGCTATAGATAGAGAGCTTTGAAAAAGCACCCCTTTTCGCTTCAGCCTTCGGTCTTCAGCCTAAACACCTGGACAAACCCTTTTAGGACTACCATGATAAAAAGCATAAAAGAATCAGACCGGTACCCGACCACAGGTAAAAAGCTTTGGTGGATAGGCCTGCTTTATTTTGCTGAGGGGTTACCGTTTGGGATAATCATAGATGCCTTACCTGTCTATTTCAGATTAAATGGACTATCACTCAAAGATATTGGGCTAATGAGTCTGATCTCCCTGCCATGGTCAATAAAATTTCTGTGGGCGCCGGCGGTCGATTTTATTGGCAGACGAAGGCACTGGATCATGGCAGCACAAGCTGGCATGGCATTTTTGACTATCTCTCTAATGGGAATTGACCCTTCCAAACCAGGGGTATTGCTTTTGTCATGTATGATTGGCCTGGCAATTCTTTCCGCCACCCAGGACATAGCCATTGATGCCTATTCCATTGAGATATTAGAACAGAGCGAGATGGGAGCAGCCAATGGTATCAGAGTAGCCACTTACAGGGTAGCCCTCATCGTTGCAGGCGGCCTGTTAGTGGCTATTGGGGGATGGATTGGCTGGGATATTACCTTTTTTCTTACAGCCCTTTTTTTGGGATCACTATCCTGTACAAGTCTTTTACTCCCTTCCACCGGTTATAAACGGTCAGACCATAGCCTAAGGGCTATAGTTACCCCTCTCTTTGACCTGCTAAGAAGACCTGGTGTATTATGGGTAGCGATGTTTATCCTTACCTTCAAACTTGGAGATATGGCTATGGGGCCTATGGTAAAGCCTTTTTGGGTTGACCGGGGGCTTAGCACTACAGAGATCGGGTTTATAACCGGAACGTTCGGTATTGTTGCAAGCATCACCGGGGCGCTTGTTGGAGGCAGTTTCACAACAAAATATGGGATATTTCGCGGACTGTGGGTTCTTGGGATATTCCAGGCAGTAAGTAACCTAGGGTATGCAACGGTGGCAACCTATCCCAATACCGGGCATTTAGGAGTCTATCTGGCGTCTATTATAGAATCCTTCTGCGGCGGCCTGGGGACCGCTTCATTTTTAGCCTTTCTCATGTGTATTTGCAAAAAGGAGTTTGCCGCTACGCAATATGCCATCCTGTCAGCGCTCTTTGGCCTCACCCGCTCTTTCTCCGGTGCTGCAAGCGGGTGGATGGCCAGTCTCTTTGGATACGATGGATATTTTTTCATTACCTTTTTTTTGGCCTTTCCGGCATATCTTATGCTAAAACCAGTAAAAAGATGGATCGATAGTGCTTAGAGTTGGGTGGATGCCCAAAACTAACCTCTGGCGGTCATATTATTCAGACTTGTGAGAGCTTTGAAAAAGTACCCCTTTTCGCTTCAGCATACATTTTTTGACCCATCTAAGATCGTGAGTCGGGAGTCGGGAGTCGTAAATAGAATAAAATCCATTCACGATTTACGATTTACGACTTCCGGTTTTTGACGATGTTCGCTCTCAGGGAACTTCTTCAAAGCTCTAGGCAGGTTGTGTAAAGGTCTCACTTGTATCATTTTGGTTGGCAATGAGCAATCATTTATGGTACAAAGAAGATGGCTTAGTAAGAAGACCATCGGTAGGCAGGAGAAAAATAAGAGAAAATGAGAGAAAAAACTTTTGGTACAAGGGGACACAGAGTTGTAATTACTGGCTTGGGAGCGGTAACACCTTTGGGAACTGGGATAGAGAAGAGCTGGCAAGCACTATGCGAGGGAAGATCTGGCATCACTCGGATTACCAGTTTCGATCCCGGTAGCTTGCGCACCCAGATTGCTGGCGAGGTTAAGGATTTCTCTGCCGAAGATTTTGTAGAGAAGAAGCTGATACGCAAGATGAATCGCTACATCCATTTCGCTTTGGCTGCAGCAGAGATGGCCATGGAGGATTCCCGGTTTAAGATATCTTCTGATAATGAAGAGGCAGTCGGGGTAGTTATAGCAACTACATGCGGTGGGGTAAGTAATTGGGAACAAGGTCATGAACTATGGCTGAAGGGAATTCCCGAGGGAATCTCGCCCTTCTTGATTCCCACCTTTATGACCAGCATGGCAGCAGGACAGGTAGCTATCCGTTTTGGGGCTAAGGGACCAAATTTTGCCCCGACCACAGCCTGTGCTGCCAGCACCCATGCTATCGGTGATTCGGTCAGGCTCATCCAGCGGGGAGATTGTGATGCCGTTATTGCTGGGGGATCAGAGACTGGAATCACCCCTGTAGGAATTGCTGCGTTAGGGAACATGCGGGCTACCTCTACCAGAAATGATGAACCGGAAAAGGCCAGCCGACCTTTTGATAACGACCGCGATGGTTTCGTGACCGGCGAGGGAGCAGGGGTCGTGATCATGGAGGAGCTTGATTCGGCTCTGGAACGCGGGGCCAGGATCTATGCCGAGGTTATCGGCTACGGGGCTAATAGTGATGCCTACCACATAACCTCACCTTCAGGTGAAGGCGCAATAAGATGTATGCGACTGGCGCTCAAGGATGCAGGCATTGCCCCTGAAGATATCGATTATATCAACGCCCATGGCACCTCTACCGTGCTCAATGACCGCGTGGAGACTCATGCCATAAAAGAAGTTTTCGGGGAACACAGCCGGGGGCTTGCCATAAGCTCCAACAAATCGATGATAGGGCACCTATGGGGAGCGGCTGGGGCAGTGGAGACAATATTCACTATCTTGACCATGAGGGATAGTAATATTCCCCCTACGATCAACTATGAGACCCCGGACCCGGAGTGCGACCTTGACTATGTCCCAAATGTGGCACGGAAAGCAAAAGTAAGAACCGCCATCTCAAATTCCTTTGGCTTCGGTGGCACCAATGGGGTGCTGGTTCTCAGGGAATTTACCGGAGAGTAGAATTTTCATCATGAAGGACTACCCCCTTTACAAGAAAATTATATTTGTTTTGACATTGATCATCTTTCTTCTAAACGGATTTTATTGGAGATTTCTGGGCATTGAGTCCTGCCAAGCCCTTACAATAGAGGAAGAAAGAGCAATGGGCAAAAAGTTTAAACTTGAGCTGGATAAGCACCTTGAATTGACAAAAAACCAATCAATTCAAGGATATATTGACAGGGCAGGTAAAAACATTACCTCGCAAATAGAAAATAAACTTTTTGATTTTAATTTCTATATATATAAATCCTCTGACCCGAATGCCTTTGCAATTCCTGCCGGTTATATTTATATTAGCACAGGGTTAATTACCCTGGCAGAGAATGAAGCTGAATTGGCAGGGGTTTTAAGCCATGAAATCGGCCATGTAATGGCAAGGCATATTGCAGAACGGATTGAAAAAGAAAGCAAACTAAACATTGCAACATTAGCAGCTATCCTGGCTGGAGTATTTCTCGGAGGCGGCCAGGCATCTGGTGCAGTGGGGGCATTTTCCATTGCCACAGCTCAAACCCTTTCCTTGAAATATAGCAGAGAAAACGAAGAAGAGGCTGACCGATTGGGCATCAATTATTTAACAAAAGCCGGTTACGATGGTTCAGGGATGATTGGCTTTTTAAAGAAACTCAAACGGCATCGTTTAGAGTCTTTTCAAGTGCCTCCTTATCTTTTAACCCACCCAGAGGTAGAAAAGAGGATCGATTACCTCGACCTCATGCTAATGAGACTCCCTAAACAGGGGCAATCCGAAAATAATGTTGACAACCTTCGAATTATACAGGCAAAAGTGATAGTTGATACCTGGACCACTAAAAATGCAGTGGATCACTTTAAATCTTCCCTAGAGTCTAATCCAAAACGACTGGATCTAATCTATGGTCTTGCTTTGGCCAACAAGAAACTTGGCGACTATGATCAAGCCATCAAAGGATTCAAGATGGCGCTGACAATCCATCCAGAAGACGGTGAGATTTTAAGGGAGCTTGGTATCTGTTATCTTTCTGAGGGAAAAACCGAAAACGCAGCCCAATCTCTTAAAAAATCAGTTGCTATAAACGAAAAGGACAAAGATGCCTGGTATAATCTTGGTCGTGTCTATCAGGAAAACGGTAACTTCCAGGAGGCAATAGAGTCATATCAGAGGGTTAAGAGACTGGATACAGATTTTGTCGATGTTTATTACAATCTTGGTGTAGTTTATGGTAAAAAAGGACTTCTCGGAGATGCCCATCAAAACTTTGGGATATTTTTTAAATTGAAGGGCAAACTGGATTCTGCTTTATTCCATTTCAATAAGGCATTAGAATACTATGGTAAGGATACAGAAGAAAGAAGGAAGATTTTGAAAGAGGTTGAGGAGATACAAAAGAACAAAAAATGAATCTTTTTGATCTTACAACAAACTATAAGGAGGTCAAACATGTCTGCATTAATTTTAATCATCTCTATTATTGCCCTGGTTCTTGCTATAGTTTCTTTTAGGCGAACGGGGGGCTTGCAGGACATTAAAAGTCAGATCAATAATTTGGAATCAATTATGGGTCCCCTCCGGGAAAAGACCGCCAATGCTTTAGAAAAGATGGAGAAGGCATTACGAAAGACTGGCAAAGGAGAGAACCCTGAGAAAAAAGAAGAAGATGCTGGCGAGAGCCAGGGATAGACCTTGTCAGAATTTTATAATGAGCCTCTAATAGCATAAAAATGAGGTAACAGTTCACAGGGATCAGTTAACAGGGATCAGGAAAAGATTTTATATCTTGAAGACTTATCGATAATTGGAGATT
>PFIF01000293.1:0-5363 GCA_002782605.1 Deltaproteobacteria bacterium CG_4_8_14_3_um_filter_43_13
CTCCTGGTTGTATGCCTTCATCGTATCTTTGTTCAAGACCATTAAATCGTTGGGGCAGATATGCATACATGCCGTCTTATCCTGCCCTTTGCAGCCGTCACACTTTTCCGAAATGACATAACTTGGCATAACTTTTTACCTCCTTACATAGTTTAAATTTCTAAAGATCCTTGTTCATACTAAGCTTTTTTCTACATTTCGCCACAGATATCTCCCCCTACCACCTCCCTTCATTGTCCCCGCATCTTAAATGTCCCATCCAATTCAAACACTGGACTCCAGACGTTAGACGTCAGACATCAGACTTTTCTATAAAGAAAAATAACTCTGGCCATTTCCTTCCTTCAGTCTTCAGCCTTCAGCCTAATGCCTAAATTACATCTATTCCTCCTCTACGGTAACCGCCCCTGCTTCACACACTTCCATACAGCTTTCACAACCTAGGCATTCATCCTGGTTGACTGGATTTGATTTGCCATCTTCGCCCATCTCAAAGACATCTACAGGACAATTCTCTATACAGGCACCGTCTCCGTCACACTTACTCTTATCAACTTTTACCACGTAACCCATAGTTTATATCACCCCCCCCCCTTTGTAGTCTTATTTCAACTTAACGAGTTAGCTCAAACTGAAGTATTTCCTTTTATGCCTCTATCTCTTCCTTAACTGCTATAGCTATCTTGTAGAGAATGGCAAGTATCAGGAAGCCCATTGCCCAAATCCCCAAAGTAATAAATATCTCAGGAACTGTAGGTGTATATTCAAATACTCTCCCAAGAGGCGATGGTATAAATCCTGTTACAACCAGAACAAACCCCTTCTCTATCCACAGAGAAAAGAACACTATCACACAAGCCAATGCCAAAATAGACTCACGCCTGCGTGTAATGGGATTGACCAAAAGGATAAGAGACACCACCGCCAGTGATACAGAAGCCCACATCCATGGTACCAGTTTTCCATGCTCACCCAAGCCGGCAAAGATATACTCGAAGTGATGCATGTGTTCCGGTATCTGACTGTAAAAGACAGTAAAGATTTCAAGGAGTATAAAAAACACATTAATTGACATGGCATAGGCAACGATCTTCCCAAGATTTTGAATGGCATCCTTTCCCGGATCGAACTTTGTGAACCTTCTTATGATCAGACTCAATAAGATTAGGAGGGCAGGGCCCCCGGCAAACGCCGAGGCCAAAAAACGGGGTGCCATAATAGCCGTAAGCCAGAAGCCCCTTCCAGGAAGACCGGCGTAAATGAAGGCTGTTACTGTGTGAATACTTACTGCCCAGGGTATTGAAATGTATATCAAGGGTTTTACCCAGGCAGGCGGTGGTACCGACTTTCGTTCAGAAGCCAGGACATTCCAGCCGATAAGAATATTGAGGAGGAGGTAACCGTTCAGGACAATCATATCCCAGAAGAGGATCGAACTAGGGGTTGGATACAGTACTATGTTAAGTGCCCTGGTCGGTTGACCGAGATCTGCAATAATAAATACCAGGCACATGATAACGGAAGCTACAGCCACAAACTCCCCCAGGATCGTAATCCTTCCGAATGCCTTGTAATTATGCAGGTAGTAAGGCAGGACCACCATAACCGCCGAAGCTGCAACACCTACAAGAAAAGTAAACTGGGCGATATAAAGCCCCCACGAAACGTCCCTGCTCATACCTGTTATACCTAAGCCATAATTCCACTGCTGGAGATAGAAAATTGCGCCTACCCCCATGATAGCAAGCAGACCGATTGCTAACCCCCAGTACTTTTTGCTTCCGATCAAAGCCTTTTCAAACATAACTCCTCACCTCTATGAGACATCAGACTTTAGACACCAGACTTTAACTTTATTTTCTAAATTAACCATCTTTCCCTTTAGTCTACAGTCTATAGTCTAATGTCTGAATCACACTATATAATAGATTTGAGGCCCTGTACCAAGGCCGGGTTTACGTCGAATGGTGTAATTGGAACGAAGAATTTCCCTTACCTCCGAGTTGGGGTCTTCCACGTTGCCAAAAACCAATGCCTTGTTCTTGCACGATTCAACACACGCAGGGATAAGGCCTTTGGCAAGCCTTTCCTCACAGAAATTGCACTTTTCCACAACCCCCTTGGTCCTCGTTGGGAACTCCGGATTAACCTTTTTGATAAAAGGCCTTGGGTCTCTCCAATTAAAGCTCCTTGATCCATAGGGACACGCAGCCATACAGAATCTGCATCCAATACAACGATGATAGTCCATCATGACGATTCCATCTTCTCTTTTAAATGTAGCCTTCGTGGGGCATACTCTTACACAAGAGGGGTTATCACAGTGATTACAGAGCAGGATAGCGGGGCTTCCCTTCATCCCACCTCCGATGAACCGGTGTTCCTGGTCTGGAAATGCATTCTCGTAAGACTCAGTCCATATCCATTTGACCTCATCCTTTGGATTGGCAATGTCCGGGACGTTGTGAACTCCATGGCAGGCAGCGATACAATCTGTACACCCCTCCTTACAGTTCTTCAGATTTACAACCATAGCCAATCTTTTTTCTACCAAGACCCCCTTTTTAGACGAAGCTTCCGCCAGCTTGGCTTTTGAAACCACATCAATAACGGGTTTAACCGCAACCCCCAATATGCCTAATCCACCTATCTTTAAGAATCCCCTTCTGTCGATTTTCATAACTTGTTCTCCTCCGGCACGACATGGCAATTCCAGCAGGTAGGTGTCACCTCAAGATAATTGTGACACTTGTCGCAAAAATCAGCCTTATTTGAATGGCAGTTCAAGCATGTATTGGAAAGACTCATATCATATTTCTTCCCATCGAGGGCTGTGTAAGTCCTTTTATCCTCACGGACAACGGAATTTCGCCAGTCGTTCAACAGCTGCATGTGTTGGCTCCTCATATATTTCGTGGACTCTACACACTGCTTCTCCTTGCTAACAATTTTAAGTTCAGGTGTATATGCAGCTTTCCCGCCAACTACATTATACCAGATAGGAAAGGTTATGAGGCAGAGGAAGATGATTATTCCGGCTATGATCATACCTCTGTTATTCATCCTCTACTTCCTCCTTTCCTGGCAGGGGTTCACCCCGTAGATTTGTGGTTCTTTCTTTCTCCCCCTTCATCACCAGGGCATTCGCCACCATCTCATGGACACCGGTAACCTCAACCCCTGGAGCCCAGTAGTCGCATACAGGTATGAGGGTAGCCCTGTCAATGGCACAGATACATGCAAGACGGTTTACTCCATACTTTTCCTGAACATACCTGACAGCATTTCCTCTTGGGAAGCCTCCCCTTAACCTCATCTCCATGTTTTCGTCATTGCCCAATCCGGCACCACCCCCACAGCAGAATGTCTGCTCCTTGATAGTATTCTCCGGCATTTCGTGAAAATGGTTGCAGACCTTCTGGATTACATACCGTGGTTCCTCGATGAGTCCCATAGCCCTCGCAGGGTTACAGGAGTCATGGAAGGTTACTATCAGGTTCTCATTCCTGCCGGGATCCAGTCTCAATCTATTGTGCCACATAAGATCAGAGGTAAATTCCATGATATGGACCATCTTTGTGGATTTTGCGTTCTCGAACCGCGTTCCAGTAATAGGAGAAGTCGGCACCTCAAGAAAGTCCGCAGGCCCATTCATCGTGTCCATATACTGATGCATTACCCTCCACATGTGGCCACATTCTCCTCCAAGTATCCATTTTACTCCTAATCTCTTTGCTTCAGCATATATCTTGGCATTGAGCCTCTTTATCATCTCATGTGATGTAAACAAGCCAAAGTTTCCACCTTCGGAGGCGTATGTACTCCAGGTGTAATCAAGCCCCAGTTCATGGAAGAGCATCATGTACCCCATACAGGTGTAAGTACCAGGATCACCAAAGTAATCACCAGAAGGTACGACAAAGAGGATCTCTGCCCCTTTTTTATTAAGGGGGACGTCTATCTTGATCCCCGTCAAATCTTCTATATCGTCTGCGAAAAATTCCAGTGTATCCTTGAACCCATGAGGCTGTAACCCCAGGTGATTCCCTGTCCTGAAGCAATTTGCCACAGGCTCCATGGCCCAGTTGATGCCACAACCAAGCAAATGGAGCAGTTCTCTGCCCATCATGGTGATCTCAGCTGTATCAATACCGTAAGGACAGAAAACCGAGCAACGACGGCATTCGGTGCACTGGTAAAAGTAGTAAAACCACTCTTTTATGACATCTGTGGTAAGTTCTCTCGCCCCTGCCAGTTTTCCAAATATCTTCCCTGACGTTGTAAACTCTTTCCGATACACCGATCTCATTAGCTCTGCCCGCAGCACTGGCATATTCTTGGGATCTCCTGAACCGATGAAGAAGTGGCACTTATCGGCACAGGCACCACATCTCACACATATATCCATGAAGAGTTGAAAAGAGCGGTACTTGTCAAGCCGATCCTTGAACCCTTCTCGGACAATCTCCTTCCAGTTTTCGGGCAGTTTCCAGTCCTCATCGGTCGGCGACCATTCCCTCGGATTCGGCATACCAAGGATCTTAAGATTCTTGGCCTTCGCAGGATAGCTATAAGTGCCCGGTTTAAAATCAACGGGAACATCCATCCACCCCTTTCTAGGAGGCTTATGGTCTATTCCCATTAGCTCATCTGGTTTCGGAACGTTTGACAGGTCTTCTGACATATCTTACTCCTTTTCCACCGGTATTCCAACTGCTTTCATTTTCTCTCTAAATTCGTCCTCGTAGGCTTCATATGTATGAACCTTCACAGGGTAATTCCAGGGATTGACATGTCTGCGCATACGGTTGTTATTCGCCAGATTCCTGGTGGGACTGAGGAAAACTCCCCCCATATGCATGAGCTTGCTGAAGGGAAAGTAGGCAAGCAAGGTGCTGACGAGGAATAGATGGATATAAAAAGCCAGCCCAATCCCCTCAGGAACCACAGGATGAAAACTGAACAATCCAGTAGCTAATTCCTTTACTTTGAAAATATCTACCTTATAAAAATGCCGCATAAGGACACCGGAAAGTGCCACACCCAGAATAAGAAATAGAGGAAAATAGTCAGCAGCAAGGGAGATGTATCGAATCTGTGGAATAACTACCCTTCTGAGGAAAAGGTATGTCACTGCCAGCAAGATGATGATGTCAGTCATATAGAGTGTTGGCACCCCTATCTCGAACAATCCATCCATACCCTCAAACAGATTCACAAAGAAAGGTATGGGCTCAGTAAAGAACCTCAGATGTCTTATCAGAATCAAGAGAAAAGACCAGTGAAAGGCCAGTCCTGCCAGCCAAAGCCACTTGGTTCCTCCGTATACAACCCTTGGGCCATCCCGTAATTCGGCTCTTGTA
>PFIF01000293.1:5414-7671 GCA_002782605.1 Deltaproteobacteria bacterium CG_4_8_14_3_um_filter_43_13
ACACCTAACGTATTGTAAGGACTCTCAAGATTGTTTGCCTTGATCCATGGGAGTGATTTCTGTTGACCACAGGTGGTGGGTATTCGGAAAGGGACAGGGGCCTTGGCCCATTTCCCAACACGATATACGACCCCAACGAGGAAAACGAGAAGAGCCGCATAGGGTATTACAATTCCAAAGAGGGAATTCAAACCTACCACCCCTACTCCCATGAAGACAAGCAAGACAAGTATTACAACTGTGAACAGAGAAAACCATAGACCCATTTGCTACCACCTCATTATTTCAAATTAAATTAGGACGCAGATTTTCGCCGATACCCGCAGATAATTATAGACTTTAGGCTGTAGACTTTAGGCTGTAGACTATAGGCTATTAGCTTTAGCTTACAGCCTAACAGTCTACAGTCTAAACCGGTTCGGTTAGTTCTGATTAACGTTGAACCAATGAAACTAATCAAACCAACAAAACGACTGTGTTCATCTACGTTCAAAAAGGAAATTCCTATACTACACTATCAATGTTTTCCTCTCTGATATCCAGTTCCTGTTCTGAAATCTCACCTATCAGATCTGCCCTCTTAAGCAAGCTGAAGACCCTGTTTTTCACCTCAGCTACCCTGATCTCGTAAACCTTCTCCCGGCATTTCATATATGTGTTGAAGGCGAGAAGGGCGAGTTTATCTATTTGGTACTCAAATTCCAATAACTCCTCAAAGAGCTGATCGTTACGAATTTCACCTCCCAATTCCTCCCTTATCACATTCTTTAAATGAAAGATAAACGCTACGGCCCGGGCGGGAGAAAAATCCTGAATCGCCCTGATTTTGATAATCCTGTCGAGAAAGTGAGAGAGTTTCTCAGAGTCTCTCCCACGGAGAAGCTCTTCATATATATCCTCTATCTCCAGTAATATCGTATTTCCCACCGGATTAGCAAACTGATTTTTTTCATGCTTCAAAAACCCTGAAGTATCAGGAGGGTAAGTCTCCAGTATCATGTCAAACCACCTTTTCAGAATAGTGGCCTTCTTTTGTCTTAAAAAATTTTCCAACATTGTAGAATAGTCACTCACATAAAGAAAGGATTCAAGGATTCGAGGGTACTGGGGTTCAAGTGAACGGAACTTACCCCCTTGAATCCTTAAGATTATCGCAACTTTTTACGACTTCATCAAAGTTATAACTCCAAATCGATTTCAGGACCCTGTGCCAATGTATTTCTGATAATACAGTTCTTCCCTGCTCTTAAAATAGCCTTAGAGCGGGGACCTATGTCCTGTGGGAGAGATATATCCCCCACAATACTTGAAATCCTTAGCCTGTTTCCTTCTTTGACGGCTTGAAAGGTTAAGTTTAATTCCATCCCCTTATGGGGGATATTGGCTGTTTGACAATACCTGGCGATGTGAGCGCCGACGCATGATCCCAGAGCTGCAACCAACAATTCGGCTGGTGAAACACCCTTATCAGACCCACCTTCATCTTTTGCCATGTCCACCAGAAATCGATGATCCCGTACATTGACCGAAAAACAGAGCCCACCTTCATGCTTGATATTGACGAGGTCCATAACTTCCCGTTAAATTTGTTATCTGTTGACCGTTATCTGTTAACCATGCTTAACTTTTCACCTGTGCCCATGAAGATGGTTATCGGTGAACGGTGAACTAAAATTATACACACCCGGTAGGCTTAGAGAGTCCTGCCAGTTTGCAAGCCCCTTTTGCTGGTCCTGATGGAAACATTTCGTATATATACTTCAGTTTAAAGTCACAATCCTTGCAGAGCTTTCTGATCATTGGGGCAATACCATACTGGGTATAGTAATCCCTTATATAATTGATAAGCTTCCAATGGTCTTCGGTAAGTTCTCCTTCAATACCTTCCACGACGGCATAACCCTGCGCAAATTCTTTACTCCATTTATCAAGTTCCTGAAGGAAACCATCTTCATCAACTTCGTAGGTCTGGCCTCCAATTTCAATTTGTGGCATACTTCTTACCTCCTTTTGTTATTTTTTGGTCGTTATACATAAACTCAACTAAAATCTAATGGATCTGAAGTTAGAATTGTAGGGGCAACTCGTGAAACCGAAAGTTCACCATATATCTCGGGGCGACGACGGCTCAAAAAGAAACCCATTTTACTCTTTCGTACCTTTATCAGATCACTCGCCCTCAAATCAGCTATGACGACCTTCTCATCTTCGCCGTAGGCATCTTCTATAATATGACCTTTTGGGTCCAATACCAGTG
>PFIF01000274.1 GCA_002782605.1 Deltaproteobacteria bacterium CG_4_8_14_3_um_filter_43_13
AAGGAAATATGGGAGTAACCCCCTTTTTGGGAGATTAAAAATGAATATTTGGGATAAAGCTTATGAATGTATGCCCAGGGAAGAGCTGGAACAATTGCAATGGGAGAGAGTGCAGTCTACTCTAAACAGGGTGTATAAAAATGTGCAGTTTTACAGAAAGATATTTGATAAACTTAATGTTTTACCTGAAGATATCCAATCGATTCAGGATTTGTCCAACCTTCCTTTCACCACAAAGGATGATCTCAGAAACAGTTATCCCTACGATATGTTTGCAGTCTCTCTTAGGGAGGTTGTGAGATTACATTCTACATCGGGAATGACAGGAAAACCTATTGTTGTAGGCTATACAAAAAACGATTTAAAAAACTGGACCAATTTGGCTGCCCGTATATTAACCTCTGGTGGGGTTACAAAAGACGATATGGTGCAGATAGCGTTCGCATATGGGTTGCTTACAGGTGCTTTTGGCCTCCATTATGGTGCAGAAGAGATAGGGGCTTCGGTAATCCCTACATCTTCCGGGCATACCGAAAAACAAATAATAATAATGAAGGATTATAAGACTACCACGCTGGTATGTACCCCATCCTATGCCCTAAGGATAGCGGATACTATGGTAAATATGGAGATTGATCCGAAGACTTTGAATTTAAGACTCGGTCTATTCGGCGGAGAACCATGGTCAGAAAATATGAGAAAAGAGATAGAAGGAAGATTGTATATCGATGCGTTAGATAACTATGGGCTGAGCGAGGTAATAGGTCCTGGGGTTGCTGCTGAATGCCAATATAAAGATGGACTTCATCTCTTTGAAGACCATTTTATTCCAGAGATTATTGATCCCGCAACAGGTAACCTTTTGCCACCTGGAGAAAAAGGGGAACTGGTCATTACCACCCTTACCAAAGAGGCATTTCCCATGATTCGTTTTCGAACAGGAGACATAACAAGACTGAATTGGCAACAATGTGATTGTGGCAGAACCTGCATCAGAATAGAAAAGATCATGGAAAGAACAGATAACATGTTGATAATCAAAGGTGTTAGCGTATTTCCCTCGCAGATCGAGCAGGTTTTATACGAGTTTGAAGGATGTGAACCTCATTTTCAATTGGTTGTTGACCGAAAAGACAGGATGGATGTATTGGAGGTGTTAGTGGAGGTATCGGAGAGGATATTCTTTGATGAGATGAAAAGACAGAGAAACCTTCTAGAGAATATTAAGCAGAGGCTCTCCAGCGTATTGGGGGTTAACGTTGACGTTAAACTTGTGGAACCCCAGTCTATAGAAAGGGATTTGAAGAAGTACAAAAGGATAATTGATAAGAGAATTATATGATTTGTTTAATATATTCACACTATATATTTAACAGAAACTGGAATCGGGGGAAGGGCAAGCAGTTCAAATGGGGTTTTGATCGTTGCTGCATATCAAAGTTTACATAATATATCTTATCAGACATTGTTGCCGGATAAAAAACCAGGCACTAGTTAATATAGGAATCTCTTATTAACTTATTAAGATAGCCTTCAGGATCATCTACTGCCTCTTCGGTTATCAATAATTCATTCGCTCCGGTCTTTTCTTTGATCAGTTTAACTCCGTGTTCATAGTTCTTAAGGATTTCAGTGCAGACATCAAAGACCTCTTTGCTACTTTCTATAGAATTTTTAGCTATCTTGTCTGAGGCTTCATCAGAAAAAGTTATTTTGAACGAATGTTTATTTAAAAACTGTTCTTCAAATTCTTTTACTTTTCTGATAGTTAACAATACTTCCTCAAGAATTGCATTAATATCCACCCTTTTATCTATTGCCCTATCGACTATTAAATCTATCCGGTTATTTGTAAGATTAACCCCGTATTTGCTGAGGAATTCTTTCTCCCGTTTCTTTAAAGATTTCATTTTATCCGATTTTTCTAGTAACAGTAGTTCCTCATATCTTGCTAGCATCTTTTCATTATTGGGGTCTGTGATTAATTTATTCAGTTCTCTCTCAGGGTTTTCTACAGTCTGTTTTGTGACTACAAACCTTCTTATATCAGTAGATGGCAGTTTCTTTTCAAACTTTAACAGAGCCTTTTCAATTGAACTTACGAGACCACGTGCCCCTGTCCCTTCTTGATAAGCCTTTTCGGCTAACATATATAAAGCATCATCCTCAAACTGTACATCTATCCCATACGCTTTAAAGTCCTTTATTTTGCTGATGATTACTGAACTATTAGGGTTCTTCAGAATCTGGTATAAATCATCGCCCCCTAATTTTTCGTATACAGCTATTACTGGCAACCTTCCAATAAATTCAGATTCGAAGCCGTATTTTATAAAATCTTCGGCGGTAACATGCTTTAGAAATTCAGTTTTCTTGCCTTCCGATTTTATGCCAGCATCAAAACCAATTCTTTGCTCGTTTAATTTTTTCTTGACAATATTTTCCAGTCCGTCGAATGCCCCACTTACTATAAAGAGAATATTCTTTGTATTGATAGCTTTTTTCTTTCTTTTCCCGGTCCTTCTGTACTCTTCTATTGCTTCCAATTGAGACATCGGATCATGGGCAACCTTTAAGTCTACCTCTGTTTCTTCCAATGGTTTTAGAAGGGTTCTCTGAACACCGGTCCTGGACACATCAGGGCCTACTATACTTCCAGTGGATGCTATTTTATCTATTTCATCTATGTATATTATCCCGTATTGAGCCAATTCGATGTTGCCATCAGCTTCATGTACCAGGTCTCTTACAAGATCCTCAACATCGCCTCCTACATATCCTGTTTCACTGAATTTTGTTGCATCTCCTTTTACAAAGGGCACTCCAATCTTTTTGGCTATCAGCTTGATAAGATATGTCTTTCCTACACCTGTAGGACCAATCATTATTATATTGTTCTTTATATTACCAATGATTCCATATCTCTCGGCTTTATTATTGTCTTCTAATAACCTTATTCTGTTAAAATGGGTACATATTTTAGTGGCAAGTATCTCTTTTGCCTCTTTCTGCTTAACAACATACTCATCGAGATACGACTCAAGTTCTTCTGGCTTCATGTCAAACTTGATCTTTACGGGTTCCCCTTCTTTATCTCCTTTTTCAGAATCAATATAATCAGAGTCAAACTTGGGGAACAACGTTGGTAAAGCCAGTTTGATGTGACCACCATATTTTCTTTGAAGGTATTCATTAAGCTCTTTTTCGAGCTCTCTGGGGTCTGGAAGTTTATCTTTTGTATACTCCATCGCGTTACCTATACTGTGTTTTGATTGCTTTCTGAGAGTAAGATAAGGACAAGATTTAAAAAGTCAACCATTCTAGATGGAATGCTAACTTCATCCAACGAATTTTTATGGATTATCTGTCACTCAAACATTTATAAATAAACGTAAGGATACAAATCCCTCTGCATACTTTACTCGTCCCTGAATCCCTCTAAAATTTGCAGAAGATTTTGCGATCTCAAGGATGGATAAGTCTTCTATATTTGTTTTCATTACTTGTGATCCATGGGCTTTCAGCAAAGCAATCTTTTCATTTAAGACATCATTGATATCAACGAATACATTTGGAGAAAAATTTTGAGTGGTGGGAACCTCATAAAAGAGTACATTTTTGATATATCTTGTAGCTGAGATAGTGGCTTTTGCTAAATTACGGTGATCTTGATGGGTATCATCAAAGTAATTAACAAAAATAAAATCTGGTTTTACCTTATGCAACACATTTTCAATATTACTGATTAGCCTTTGATCTAACAGCAGATTAGTATCACTATGTCCTCCCCAGAAAAGCTCTTCTGCCTGTAGAATCTTCAAAGATTCCTTTTGTTCATAACATCTCGCTTCTCCATCTCCACCCGATTCACCACATGTCATAACCAGAAGGAAGACATTGTCTCCCTTCTCTCTGTACTTTATTAAAGACCCCCCACATCCAATTTCAATATCATCTGGATGGGCACCTATGGCCAATATGTTCATTGATCACCTCTTAGAATCTTGAGACTATCCTCTCCACAATTAAAAAGGAGATCTATAACTGACATCTGGGGCTCAAAATTCCCAAAAAGTTGATTGTAAATAGGGTGCTGAAAATCTTGAAATATAACCCTAATATTTTCTTTTTCAAATTTTTCAATGTCCATGTACTTTCTTCCATCTTTCCCTGCAAGATACGTATCTGCTCCTACTTCCTTACATATGTCAATTAGTCTATAGGTGGGGTCTTGTCTTCCTTGAAGATTTGAAGCCAGCAATGTTTCTGTATTCATACCAAGGGCTTTTATGAGAAACTTGATTAAATAAACATTTATATCAACCAGGTATTCCCACTCCTGTGAATAAACATCCTCGAAAAAAGATCGGTATTTTTTAAAGTAAAAAGACCTTCCATAATTAATAACTATAGCATTTAGATGTTTTCTGTTCCAATCTATCCTATTGTTTATCTTTACATGGTCAATCCTCTCTGGAAATTTGTACTGTACGGGTACCGTTAGCCATTGCCATCCATTAGCTGTCTTTATGCGATTCCGGTTTTGCCACTCGTTCTTTTTGTATTGCACATTGTCCAGAATAACAAAAATGTCCGTTTGTTCTATTTTATCAAAATATCCTAGCCATGGCAAGTATTGGGGTTGATGGATGGCTACAATCACAGGCTACCCCCCCTTCCCTTCCCCAATAAACCTGACGAAAATCGGATTGGACACCAATATACCCGGCCCTTTTACATCTATTCTGTAATATATCTTATCGTCGGGGTTAAAATAGTTGTCTCTATAGGTATATTCCAGAGGCGTTGTCCCTGAAAATGTATTGATCGATTTGCCAGAGCGAATGATCCTGCCCTGTATCGTGTAATTTTTTTTATCTGAGGACGAGAGCTTTATTTCTAATACTGGACTGCCTTTTGCGGAGATTTCTCCTCCCACGGTAGCCTGGGAATGGGTTGAGGGATCGGATACAGTAAATCTGTCAAGGGATAACCTATAATCAATGCTCCCTTGATAGACATACATCCTTCCGTTTTTTAAGGCGGAAAGGACTTCCTCTTTAGTTTTTTCTTTAACCATAAAGATCGTTGGGAATTCACCCAATTTACCCCCTGCCTCAGAGTGATAATCGGCTCCAGAAATTCCCCAAGCAGGTTTAGCCCTTTTTCCTAAGCAGTATTCCTGTAAAACTGTATCCCACTGCCCGTATGGTTCTGTTACTGTTATGTTGTCGCCATATAGTGCTGCAAAACCTGTATATCCCGTTGCTTTGACCAGATCATCAGGATGGGGTGGAGTATTAACATATATCCGTCCCTTTTTATCTATACCGGATTTGCTTTCAGGATGAGACCAAAAGGTCATGCCTCCCTTTTCATTAACATAGTTTATAAGCTCTTGATAGGGCAAGATTCCTTGATCTCCATGGTACTGATCAAACATAGAGCTTTTAAAAGGATGATAGTTTATAATCAATAGAAGGCTTAAAATGAACACTATAATTCCGATTTTCCTGTAGATTCCTCGCCAGCGTATCAAAAATATACCAAAAAGTACAGAAACGATAAATAGCAGAGTGGCAGGCAGGAACTGACTTACGTAGTTAGTTGAAAATGCACCACTTAGAATGGGTAAATTATTATAATCTTCAGGTTTTTCCAATCCTATAATCAGTATATGCTTCTCCCAATTATGGGCAGTTAGATTGCCCTTAATTATGCTCCCTGTCCAATAGTAAAAGGGGGCTGACTCTACTCCGGGAATCAAGATCATCTCTGGATACTTATATCCCACTTCCTTAATCTTGTTAAGGTATTTTTCTGCGCCTATCTTCAATACAGAGGGTCTTTCAATCCTCTTCTTTATAATATGTCGAAATGGAAATAAACCGTACTCCATTTCTATACGGTCATGATCGGTAAATATTACAACCTCAAGAGCTCTATTTTTTGCTATATTAACCAGTTCTTCAATGGAATAACTGCCATCACTGAATGTTGAACGCAGGTCTATCAATCCAGAGATTTGAATATAGTCATTTGCATAAGCAAGGGGAGAAGATAAAATGCAGAAAATTAGATATAATATTAAATAAGGAATTAATCTCATAAGTAAATTATCCGTAATATCTTAGCAATATCGTAACTGCTCAGGTGGATAGGCTGTAGGCAGTTAGCCTGTAGGAGGAAATTATGCGCGACCATACGAAGCTCAGAGCGGCGGTTTCGGTGCCGTCAAATCCGCCCGTGGCGGATGCACGCGAGAGTCAGGCCGAATACCTTCGCTTTCTTGAAATAGCCTTCGGTTCCGCAAGGGAACTACATTACCAGTTCGGCTTGGCCAGCCGCTTGGGTTATACAAATGAGTTGGACGTTCCCGAATGCGACTCGAAAATGGTGGATACCGAGAAGGTTCTGAGCACCTTGATTCGGTCAATGCGTGACTAACAGCCTTCAGCCTACAGCCTAAACAACCTGAGTAGTAACACAATATCTTTGATAACCGCTTGATGCTTATTCTTGCTTCCAGCTTTTGCTCTCAAGTTTTTTTATCCTTTGAAAATGGCTTATATTAGCAGTAATAACATGGCATTTATGTGCCATTGCAATAGCCGCAATAGCAATATCAAAATCGTCTATTAACTTTCCTAGATGTTCAAGATCTGCCTTTATTTTCCCAAAATAATCAGATGACTCAGATGACCACGGCAGTATAGTAATTACGGAAAGTAAGCGATCTTTCTCTGACTTCAATAAGAAATATTTCCTTGAGGAATTATCTAATCTTTCAATGCCGTATTGTATTTCAGCTACCACCGGAGGTACAGTGACAATATCTCCTGGACGATGGTTCTTAAGGAATTCTAATAAGGCTGCATCTCGTCTCATAGCTGCCGAAAAGGCGGTTGTATCCAATACGTATCTCATAGAGCAGCATCCCTCCGGTTTTTACGCATACTGATAATTGCCTCTTCCATCTCCGATACACCTTCCCTTAGTAATATTAAATTGTCTCCATTGAGTTCAGATTCGAAGAAACCTTCAGGCCATTGCCCAACACTATTATTCAATGCCTGTTCGCATGCCTGGACAATAAAACGGTTTCGGCTGATGCTTTTTTCTTTAACTATTTGGTCTATTTTGGATAATAATCGGTCAGGTATATGGACTGTTGTGGATGGCATAATATCACCCCCTGAGATTCTAGTTTAATTCTGTATAAATAGAATATATTCTATTCGTAATAATTGTCAAGATGAAAATGTGCTTGTCCTTTTCTCCTTCAATAAATCTTTATACAATCCTTCAATCTTCCTTACCATAACGCTGGCATCATAAGCAGGATAAGCCAGTTTTTTCCCCTCGTTTCCCATTTTTCTTCTTAACTCTCTATCCAAAAGCAGCTTTATAATCGCTTCTGCCATAGCATCCACATCTCTGGGGGTAAATAATATGCCATTAGCCCCATCTTTTACAAGATCTGGAATACCACCAATATCTGAAGCCACAATGGGTTTTCCCATAGCCATAGCCTCTACAAGAACCCTCCCCATACCCTCATTTAAAGAAGGTAATGCAAATATATCGAATGTATTTATAAGTTGGGGTATATC
>PFIF01000298.1 GCA_002782605.1 Deltaproteobacteria bacterium CG_4_8_14_3_um_filter_43_13
TATACTATTATACTCAGGAATCTTCAAACTTTCCCAAAAAAATGTCGCTTTCCACTTCTATAATTTTTATTCCTCATCTATTCCAATGACTTAGAAACACCCTCAATAAAAAACTCAGGAAACTCCAGAAAAAAGGACCCTACTCTCTTCCCTCTGGCTTTGGTCGCCATTCCTTATCCGCAACCCACCCCTCCGTTGCGCCGGTAATAACGTCGAACCGTGGTATGTAAGGCTTGATATCAAGCAAAGGAGTTTTGTCAAGGACATCTACCCCTTCTATCTCCAGAATGTTCTTGTCTCTTCTTATGAGCTTTACAATTGACATCCAAATACCATTTGGTCTGCATGGATGTCTCGTTGCAAATATACCGTGTGGCTTATCATCCAGGAAAGTAGACCGTATCAGTTGTATTTCCCCGGCCCTATCGAACTGATAAAATAAATAAATGTGTGAAAATGCCTCTATATCCTTCAGCCCTGCCTCATATTGTTCAAAGACTTCTACACGACCCGTAACTCCAGAACTATAGATTGGCTGGATCGGGCATTTCTCTTTTGTTGTGTAAGGGAAATGTATTATACCAATCGGTCATGTCATAATTATACGGAGCAGGACAACTAATGGAATGTCCCTTTAATACCTTTACTATAAATATTCCCTCCCCCTTGATGGGGGAGGGGCAGGGTGGGGGTGAAGAATCGCTATGTTGCCCCCTCCCCTTAATCCCCTACCACCAAGGGAGGGGAGACATTTTTGGTAAAGTTATTTATGAGTCAAAGCACTAATATAAGTATTGCCTAATTTCCTTCCCTGCAATAAACTTAGCCGGTAAATTGGGGGCAATTGTACCGTGATTTATTGTGAGATTCAACTATTAATTGTTGAAACAATACCTAGAATGTGTTTATTATGTTTTTGTATTGCCAAAGAGGGGGAGTTGTCCTAAATCCCGGAGGTATAGATCAGAGAAATGCTGGAAATTGCTATAGAGGCTGCCAAGAAGGCTGGAAAAATTCTGAAGGAGAACTTAGGAAAGTCTATAGAAATCGGCTTCAAAGGCGAGATAAATCTGGTGACAGATATTGACATAAATTCAGAAAAAACAATCGTTCAGATTATCAGGAATAAGCATCCGGATCATCAGATATTGACAGAAGAGGGTGAAGGTCAGAAAGGCACCCCCTCTCATAAATGGATCATAGACCCTCTGGATGGGACTACTAACTATGCCCATGGATATCCATGTTTCTGTGTTTCAATAGCATTCGAGAAGAACGGAGATGTTCTATTTGGTGTTATATACGATCCTGTTTTAGATGAACTGTTTACGGCAGAAAAGGGAGGTGGGGCATGTTTAAATGGGAGGAAAATCCGTGTTTCTTCAACTGATAAGTTAATTCACAGTATGCTGGCAACCGGTTTTCCCTATGATTTAAGAGAAAGTCAAAACAACAATCTTATTCACTTCAACAACTTCACAATGAGTGCTCAGGCAATTAGAAGAGCAGGTTCTGCTGCCCTGGACTTGTGCTATGTTGCTATGGGCAGGTTTGATGGTTTTTGGGAACCTAAACTATCCCCCTGGGATGTGGCTGCGGGCAGCCTAATCGTTAGAGAAGCAGGAGGTATGGTATCGGATTTTAAAGGGGGCGTTTTTGATATTTATTCGAAAGAAATCCTTGCCAGCAATGGGAGAATACACTATGAAATGGTTGAGGTACTAAAGAGAGGGCTGGTCTAAGCTCGTGAATCGTAAGTCGTAAATCGTGAATAGTAATAAAACCCTTTTTCGACTCACGACTCACGACTCACGACTCACGATTCGTTCTATTTCACCTGCGGTAACACCTGTTACCCTCACCGTCTTTGTTCGCGACTTATGCCCTCCTATAATCTCCACCTGTGATTTGCCAACACCCAGTTCCTTTGCCAGAAAATCCATGCAGGCCTTATTTGCCCGGCCTTCAACAGGAACAGCAGTTATCCTTACCCTTAAGGCATCTCCTTTCAGGTCTTTGATTTCATTCCTGGCTGATTTGGGCTGCACCCAAACCTTAAAGACTACCCCATTGTCAGTTTCATTAATATGCAACTCTTTACCTGTTCCTTTCGTGAAGTATCCTCAGTCCCTTTAAGGTCAGATATTCGTCAACATCACTAATCGTTTCTGATATCGGTGCAATAAGGAAGGCCAATCCTCCAGTTGCAATTGCCTTGGAATTAGACTTTACTTCTTTTCTTATCCTTTTTACGATGCCATCTACTAAACTCGCATAACCGAAAATAATCCCTGACTGCATACTGCTTATAGTATCCTTACCGATAACTGACGTGGGCTTGATTAATTCTACATGGGGCAGTTTAGATGCCCTTTTAAATAAGGCTTCACAAGAGATTGTAATTCCTGGAGCAATTACCCCGCCATGGTATTCACCGTTTGCCGATATATAGTCGAAAGTAGTAGCAGTTCCAAAGTCAACAACAATCAGGCTCTGCTTATACTTCTCGTATGCAGCGACTGCATTAACTATCCTGTCAGCTCCAACCTCTTTGGGATTATCATAGTATATAGGCATCCCTGTTTTAATTCCCGGCTCAATAACCAGGGGCTTGATATTGAAGTATTTCTTGCATAACTCTTCAAGGGTGATAAGCAGTGGAGGCACGACACATGAGATGGCTATATCCTTAATGTCCCTTAAGGCTATCTTGCTGGAAAAATAAAGGTTTGTGATTAGAATCCCATACTCGTCTACAGTATGGTCTTCTTCTGTCCTGATTCTCCAGTCCTGAACCAGTTTGTCTCCATCAAAAACCCCCATAACAGTGTGAGTATTTCCGACATCAATAACCAGTAACATACCTTATCATCTCCTGAAAGTTTGATGGACTTATAAAAAGTCCCATTTCCCCTCCCCTTGTGGGAGGGGATGAAGGGGAGGGGGGGCACCCTCACCCCAACCCTCTCCCATCGAGGGAGAGGGATTTTTTGATTTTTTTGACTTCCAACGAACTCAAGTTCGTTGCTCATAGGTTGCCGCTTGCGGCATAAACCAGCTTTTTACAAAGCCACCAAGCTTTGAAAAACTATGTTCCCACGATATTCATACTGATATCGCAAGCCCTGGCTGAGTGGGTGAGAGCCCCAACCGATATGAGATCAACCCCTGTTTTTGCAACATCTACTATATTGTCGAGATTTATTCCTCCGGATGCTTCCACTACAGCTCTCTTATTAATGACCCTGACCGCCTTTTCCATCTCTTCAGTATCCATATTGTCCAGCATTATAATTTCAACACCCGACTCAAGGGCTTCTCTCACTTCATTGAGATCTTTGGCCTCTACTTCAATCTTAAAAGTATGGGGAATATTGGCCCTTGCTTTCTCAACCGCCTGGCGGATTCCGCCACAGGCCTTTATATGGTTGTCTTTTATTAAAATCCCGTCAAATAGACCGCTGCGGTGATTGGCCCCCCCGCCTACTTTTACAGCATATTTTTCAAGAGACCTCCAACCGGGGGTAGTCTTTCGCGTGTCTAAAACCTTAACATTGCAGCCTTTAACCCTGTCTATATATTTGCGGGTTAAAGAGGCAATCCCTGATAAACGCTGCAGAAAATTCAAGGCAACCCTTTCCCCACGAAGAAGATCGCCCACGTCACATGAAATCTCGGCAACAGCGCTGTTACTCTTTACGAAATCTCCGTCTTTAAAAAACTTATTAAATTTTACACTGGAATCTAGAAATGCGAAGACACTACAGAAGATGTCTATACCTGCCAGAATCAAATCTTCCTTTGCAATTACTTGGGCATTCCCTTTTATACCAGGGTCAATTACCGAAGAGGTAGTAAGGTCAGAAGTCCCGATATCTTCATCAAGGGCTAGTTTTATTAACCTTTCAATTTCAAACATGGCATCATCTCTCTCTTTGCAACTCCTGCATCCTATGTATCCCTTCCTCAAATTTTCTCTTTTTTTCAATCAGCTTCATATTTTCAATCCGTTCGTCCTCTATTACATGAGGAGGCGCCTTACTGAGAAAGTCCTCATTGGACAGCTTTTTATTCAAGAGTATGAGTTTCTTCTCAATCTTATCGCTCTTTTTTTTTAATCTTTTCTCCTCCTCATAAAAGTCAATTATCCCCTTAAGTGGCACAAATATTTCCACTTTGTCTACTACAGCCGTAGCAGAAGATTTGTATTCTTTTTTATCAGAGGACATAGAAAGGGTTCCGATCCTTGCCAGATTTTTTATGTGGTCTTTATTCCTTTCAAGTTTATCGTATGTTTCCTGATCTTCAGTATAAAGAAATGTCTCAACCTGTGTGGCAGGTGGTATGTTCATCTCTCCTCTGACATTCCTGATATTTCCAACAATGTCTATAATCAGATTCATCTCAGCCTCTGCCTTCTCATCTATAAGGTTAGAATCCGATTTTGGATATTGGTGTACAGTAATGCTCCCTTCACTATTCGGTAATTTGCTCCATATCTCTTCTGTTATAAAAGGCATAAAAGGATGGAGCAGACACAATACTGTGTTTAGTACCCCTAATAGAACATGTTGAGTGTTTAACCTAAGCTTGGAATCTGCCTTGTCGAACAGGTATGGTTTGATGAGTTCAATATACCAATCGCAGAATTCATGCCATACGAATTGGTACAAAAAATGGGCACCCTCATTGAACCTGTAGTTTTCTAAAGCGTCTCTTGTTTGTTCGATAGTCCTGTTCAATCTGGACATTATCCATTTGTCGCTCAGAGTATACTCAATCCTGTCCTTATCAATAAGGTTTTCATCGTATCCCTCCATGTTCATCAGGGAGAACCTTGAGGCATTCCATATTTTATTTGCAAAGTTGCGATAACCACCGATCCTTTCTTCTGAAAGCTTAATGTCCCTTCCCTGAGCAGCAAATGCCGCCAGAGTAAAACGGAAAGCATCCGCTCCATATTTTTCTATAATCACCAATGGGTCAATAACATTTCCTTTAGACTTGCTCATCTTCTTGCCCTCGATGTCTCGAACCAGGGCATGGATATATACATCCTCAAAGGGGACTTTATCCATAAATTTTATCCCCATCATCATCATTCTGGCAACCCAAAAGAACAGAATGTCGAAACCTGTCACCAAAACAGATGTTGGATAGAAGAGTTCAAGCTCCTTTGTCTGTTCAGGCCAGCCCATGGTAGAAAAAGGCCACAGGGCTGAGCTGAACCAGGTGTCCAGGACATCCGTTTCCTGGCTGATATTAGAGCTCAGACATTTAGAACACTGGGTAGGATCGTCCTTGGATACTATAACCTCTCCACAATCGTTGCAGTACCATGCAGGTATTCTATGCCCCCACCAGATCTGGCGAGAAATACACCAGTCTCTGATATTGTTCATCCATTCAAAGTAGGTTTTCTCCCAGGACGCAGGTATAATCCTGACTCTGCCGTCTTTAACTGCTTCAATAGCCACATCTGCAAGAGGTTTTACTTTTACAAACCACTGTTTGGATAAGGTGGGTTCTATGACCACCTTACACCTGTAACAGTGCCCTATATTATGAGAATAATTTTCTCTTTTCTTTAAAGTCCCGCTTTTTTGAAATTCTTCGATTATCTCCTTCCTGCACCTAAACCTATCCAGACCTTTATATGGACCGGCATTGTCATTCATCCTGCCATCTACATCCATAACCCTAATTGCTTCCAGGTTATGCCTTAACCCCATCTCAAAGTCATTTACATCATGGGCTGGAGTAACCTTTACGGCTCCTGTTCCAAAGTCTTTGTTAACATACTCATCCGCTATTACAGGGATCTGCCTTCCTATTACAGGCAAAACAGCCGTCTTTCCAATCAGTTTTTTGTATCGCTCATCATTTGGATTCACAGCCACCGCAGTATCACCCAACATAGTCTCCGGGCGGGTGGTCGCAACTACAACGAATTTCTTACTATTATAAAGTGGATATTTGAGGTAATACAGATACCCTTCAGTCTCTTCATGCTCGACTTCCAAATCTGACAGAGCAGTCTGACACCTGGGACACCAGTTGATGATATAATCACCGCGATAAATCAGTTTTTCATTGTAAAGTTCTACAAAAACTTCCCTGACAGCCCTGGACAGTCCTTCATCCATAGTAAATCGTTCCCTGCTCCAGTCACAGGAAGCCCCCAATTTTTTAAGTTGATTTATGATTATACCTCCAAACTCCTCACGCCACTTCCATATATGTTCAATAAACTCTTCTCTTCCTAAGGAATGGCGGCTGATCCCCTTTTGAGCCAGCTCCCTTTCCACAACATTCTGAGTAGCGATTCCTGCATGGTCTGTTCCTGGCATCCACAGGACATTAAATCCGGCCATCCTTTTGAATCGGGCCAGGATATCCTGCAAAGTGTTATTCAGGGCATGGCCCATATGGAGAGAACCGGTAACATTTGGGGGAGGAATAACGATAGAGAAAGTCTTTCTCAGATCATTTACATCAGCCTTAAAGAAACCATTGTTAATCCAATGACTAGACCATTTGTCCTCAACTTTAGCAGGGTCATAACCTTTTTCCAATACTTCCACAGCCATCAATCTCCTTGCCAATTAAGACCTAAAAGTGAAAAAGGGGTTTAACATAACCCCCCTGATACGTCAACTTTAGCCTCCATAACCTATATAACATGATCTGGATATCAAACAGCGAGGTCAATAACGGCTATTAATCTCCCCCTTCTTTGAGCCTCTCTATCTCTTCTTTAATTGCCTTCTCCGCTATGGAAGGAAAGAGATCCACGGCTGTCCTCTCTATTTTCTCGTTCATAGCCTTAATCACAGCCTCTGTAATATCAGGGGTAACCTTCATTACAACACTCTCTATCACCTCTCGACTAACTTCCCTGATAATTCCCTCAACCGTTTTGTCCTCTAGCTCTCCAATCCTTTTTATCTCTTGGTCTTCTGAAGTTTCTTCTGGGATTTCCTGGGTTTGGATTTCTCTGTTTGGAAGTTCTGGGGGGGAAACTCCTTCTACATGACCCTTATAGGGCATAGAATCTTCATCTGAAGCCAACTCTATTTCCCATTCATCCTGGAGTCCTGGTTCATCAGTAAAGTCTGTTTCTCCAATGCTGAACTTTTCTTCGAGATACTCAGCAAGCTCCGGACCTTCTTCTACTACATCTACTAATTCGATAATATCCTCATCTTCTTGAGCACTACCCATAATCCCCTCTTACTTTTCAATCATCTCGCTCGAATCCTTGAATCCTTGACCCCTTGAATCCTTTTCATCAATCAACTCTTTGGGAGATAAACCTCAAAATAACCTATCACCGCGCAATGTAGGTGTCAAGGGTTTTTTAGAAGTACTCATCAAAGTCCGGGATTTCTTCTTTCAAAAAGTCCTTGATCTTCTCTATCAGCTTTTTTTGAATCTGTCGCACCCTTTCTTTTGATAGCCCATATTCATCTCCAATTTGCTGCAGAGTTAATGGTGAGTCTGAAAGCAGTCGTTTCTCAAAGATATATAATTCCTTACCCCTTAAAGTCTCACGGAACTCCTCTAACTTCTGAAGAAACGTATCCCGCGTTTGAGACTCGGCCAATACCTCTTCATGAGATATGTCCCCGGAAGGTAAGAGATCTCTATGAGTGCTGTCAGAATCATCTCTAACCGGGCTTTCCAGAGAGACATCCCAGCTTCCCATCCTCTGGTCCATCTCTATAATTTCTTCTTCTTTGGTGTCCAGCTTTTCCGCTAATAATTTTGGCCCCGCATCATAGCCCAGGGATTCCAGCCTTTCTCTCTCTTTATTCAGGTTGAAAAATAACCTTCTTTGGGCTTGAGTCGTACCAATCTTCACCAGCCTCCAGTTGTCCATTATGAACTTTAAGATGTAAGCCTTAATCCAAAAGGATGCATAATAAGAGAGTTTAACCCCTCTATACGGATCAAACTTTTTCACAGCATGCATCAACCCAATATTGCCCTCCTGTATGATATCGAGGAGATTCGTCATCCAGTATCTCTGAAACTCCAGTGCGATCTTAACAACCAACCTTAAGTTTGCCGTAATTAATCTATAAGCTGCTTCTATATCATCTTTTTCTCTATACTGTATGGCCAGACTGCGTTCTTCTTCCCTGGTGAGCAAAGAATAGCGTCTTATTTCTGCCAGGTATCGTTGTAAAGGATCAAGGGGGACTAAAGAAGTTCCCTTACGTTCCTCTTCTTTAGCCTTTTTACCGGTGCCCATTTGGATTCTCATCAAAACTATTTAGTGCTTTGACTCATAAATAACTTTACCAAAAATGTCTCCCCTCCCTTGGTGGGAGGGGATTAAGGGGAGGGGGCAACATAG
>PFIF01000201.1:0-12817 GCA_002782605.1 Deltaproteobacteria bacterium CG_4_8_14_3_um_filter_43_13
GTAGCATCTCTGTCCGTCTCATCCGTCACCTCCATCGGTGACTATAACAAACCGGACAGATTGTGTGCTACAAACCGGACATATCACGTGTTACTGACATAAACTTGTTTTTTATTTGACAAGGTCGAAGGATTTGTTATAATTTTACAAAAAATTAAAAGAGCCTTTTAGCGGGAATAACTCAGTGGTAGAGTACAACCTTGCCAAGGTTGGAGTCGCGGGTTCAAATCCCGTTTCCCGCTCCAATATATACAGGCGGCATAGCCAAGTGGTAAGGCAGAGGTCTGCAAAACCTTTATTCCCCGGTTCGAATCCGGGTGCCGCCTCCATTGACAAATTTCCTTTCCTATAGCAGGCAGCGTATAACGTTTGTGTGTATCCTATGTTGCGTTAGCAATAATGGACGGGGGCTCACCATTAGGGGAGCCGTAACCGTATACACGCTGTTATATAATGTATGCCTTTCTATTTGTTACGCCTTAGCGGAACCACTTTTCTCTTATAAGAACAAATTTAATTTTTTCTTGGTGAAGAGGCAGAAAGGAATGCTAAGTAGCCAAGACTCCTATGCATAATACGGCGATGGCACTGTAGGATATGCCCGATAGACATGATAAAAAACAGCTTCGGTTCTTTTATATACATCGTTTTGGGTGTAACAATCTACAGGTAATCCGGTTTTTTCGTCCCACAAGAAATTTTGTATTAATACTTTCACACCATCTCTTGTAGGCTCTTTGTCTTGCCACCTATACAGATCCTTCAATTTTCCTTTCAGTGTTTCCAATAGTTCTTTAGCTACCTTCTTTATCTTTTGGATTTCTTGGGGTTTCAAGGTTGGTTTTACCAGAAGGTCATAAATAGCCAGAGTCTCCTCATCCAGCCCCTCCCGCATAGCTCGGCTTTCTTCTTCATCCAAATCTTGAACAAATTTCAATAATGCTTCTAAGATAGCTTCAATATTTTGGCGGTCTTTTTCTTCATTATACTCATCAATTATCTTTTCATAATGTTCTTGAAAATCTGTCCGGAGCGGATTTCTCTGGATGAGCCGTTGCAGTTTTTTCTCAATCACGCTTTTAAGGCTTTGCACGGTAGTATTTTTGGTTTTGGCATGTTCAAACTCTGCCCGCAATCTGTCAAAGTCGATTTTGCTGATATCATACGGTTTGTTAGGTTCTTTGCTTTTGTCGGACGTAGCGGTAATAGACTCATCAATAACTTCGTGCAGCTGTTTAATGATATCGCTGATATCGGCCAGGTCGCGGTCTTTTTGCAGGCTTTTATAAATAATATTGATAGCATTGTATTGGTTACGATAAGCATTTACCCCGGTAATTGTCAGGCAGGCTTTGAATTTAATAAAAACTTCCCGGCACATCACCTCAAACTTCTTTCTGGTTTCATCATTTTCGTTAACCGCTTCTTTGGCCGCAACAATCGCCTTGTTTCTCTCAAATCCGCTTGCATTGATGATTGCATCAAGTGAGGCTTTTCGTTCATGGAGAAAATCACTTACCAAGCCAATCGCTTGTTTTAAGTCTTCAAGTAATTCTTCTTTGGTCCTGGTTGGATCCAGTTCATCCGGCCCTAGTCCGCCAGGTCTGCCGGTATCGCCTGTACCGGTAAAGGTAGCGAGTGCTTTACGTAAATTCTTGAGGATACCGCAATAATCAACAATAAGACCGTTATTTTTATCACCGTTGACCCTGTTGGCGCGGGCAATCGCCTGCATCAGCGTATGGGCTTTGAGCGGCTTGTCCAAATAAAGGTTAGCCAAACTCGGCACATCAAACCCGGTCATCCACATCGCGCAGACTATCGCAATTCTAAACGGGTGTTCTTCTTTCTTAAAAGCAGAATCTATATCAATTCGCTTTCCATCAGAGAGTTCAAAGCCGTTTTTAATAAGTCGCCGATGAGGTGTGATATCGAAACCCCATTTTCTGAACTTCTCAATCTCGCCTTGCTCTTCACTCACAATAACCGCCATCTTTGTCTCTTTCATCCAGATAAGCTGATTGGAAAGACGACCCTTCTCTTCCCCTGCTGCCATTTTCCAGGATTCTTCTACCTCCTCTGTCTTCTGATCCCAGTATTGCCTTATCAATTCATACATCCGCACACAGGTTAATTTATCGATGCACACAAACATCGCCTTGCCGGCCTCCCATGAAATGGTGTAGTGATCGACAAAGTCTTTGGCAATTTGGTTAAGCCGTTTTTTAGCAGCGATAATGTGATAGTCACGCTTGAGTTCTTTTTCCAGGCGTTCGCTAACATCGACATCACTAATTTCAATTTGTTCCAGCTTTTCGGCAATCCGCTCATTAATATCAGTGGTGGATACACCCAAAGTATCGCCCCGCGAATCATAATAGAGAGGCACTGTCACTTTATCTTCTACCGCCCGCTGAAAATCAAAAGTGGACACATAAACGCCAAATACCTGCATGGTAATTTGATCGTCTTTAAATAACGGGGTACCCGTAAACCCGATAAAGTCGGCGTTTGGTAAGGCATTGCGCATGTTAAGGGCAAGAGTGCCGTATTGAGTGCGGTGCGCTTCGTCGGTGATTACAATAATGTCATTGCGTTTGGTATAACCTTCATCCGGATCTATTTCCTGATTGAATTTCTGAATGGTAGTAAAAACATACGCCTTTTGTTGGCCCATGAGTTCCGCCAAATGTCTGCCACTACTGGGTCGGCAGGGATTTTTATCGTTATCAGCAACACCGCATCCGGCAAAGGTCTTGTATATTTGGGTATCCAGATCATCACGATCGGTGCATATTAGAAATGTATAATTACCACCGATTTTACGATGTACCTTGGTGGTGAAAAACACCATGGAATAACTTTTGCCCCCGCTTTGCGTATGCCAGAAAACGCCGAGCTTCCCTTTGACTCTATTGGGATCATTCAAGGCTTTTATGACCTGATTAACGCCCAGATACTGGTGATTTTTGGCCAGCACTTTTATCTGTTTACCGCTGGAATCATCATAGATAATGAAATTTTCAAAAATATCCATGAAATTTTTCTTGTCGCAAACTCCCTTTAAAAGCGTTTCCATATCCACCACGCCCGGATCGGATTCCGACAAGCGCTTCCATTCATGAAAATGTTCATAACCGGCAGTGATGGTGCCGATTTTTGCTTTATGGCCATTGGCTAGCATAACGATTGCGTTGTGATGAAAAAAATGCGGGATAGTATCTTTGTAATCGGCAAAGTTTCTTTCGTAAGCATGTTTGAGATCTTTATGGATATTTTTTGCACTCCACAAACAAAAGCGGAATGCCGTTTACAAACCCAACAATGTCCATCCGGCGGCGGTATAAATCGCCCTGCACCCACAATTCTCTCACTGCTAAAAAGTGATTATTGCCTGCTTCATTAAAATCAAAAGTCTTCAGCCGTTCCTTTTTGATCTCGCCATGTTCTCCCTGAAAAGAAACCAGCACACCGTCTTTGAACAATTTGTATTTATCATAGTTGGAAGAGAGCATAGACTGGCTCTGGGAGTAATCCACCACTTGGCGCACGGCTTCATCGTAGGCAGTTTCGGGAAAATTAGGATTTATTTTCTTTAGTGCTTCTCTGAGGTAGCGAGTGAGCACGACCTCCCTGTCGGAATTTCTGCCCAATAGTCCATCAGGACCAAAAGTTTCCTGATTATAGGCATAGATCGTTTCCCAGCAGAGTTCATCTCGCAGGTAATCGGTGGTGGTTTGTTGGGCTAATGTGTCTTCGTTGAGATGGGTCATGTTTTTTTCTTTTTTGAATTAAGCAATTTTTTGACTTCACGGTCAAAGTCAGAAATATAGTTTTTGTCCTGTATTGAGCGATATTTTTCATATTCTTTTAAAGCAAGCTCTTCTGCAACTTCATGACTAATCTTGCCAGTATTTGTCAAAATCTCGTGTTCACTGAACTTCAAAAAGGCATTGAGCTTTTCTATCCAGTCTTTCATAGTCATTGCCCGACCTCGCGCAGCCTGCATTTCGGCATAATCCAAATACATATTTACAATTCTATTGAGTCCAGTAAGTTCTTTTTTGTCCAAATAATTTTTAGCAATAACGACATCGCTTGGCATAATTTTACCATTAGGAGATCTTCTCCATGACGTAAGCCCCATCTTATCTTTCTTGCTATTGACACGGTTTTGAATAATTTCTGCCGCTGTTTTTCCGGTAATGGCAAAATGAAGTTTGTTTTGTACTGTAGCGAAAAATTGCTTACTCTCGTACGCTTTGGGTGAATAGTCTATGGCTGTGGCATAAATATCGGTAATTTTCTGGTAAAGCATCCGTTCGCTGGAGCGGATGTCTTTGATTTCTTCGTAAAGTTCATCAAAATATCTGGCGCTGAAACGGGAACCGTATTTAAACCTGTTGCTATCTAACACATAGCCTTTGTGGATGTAGCTTTTGAGAATCTCTGTCGCCCATTGTCTAAATTGGGTGCCCCGTTCGGAATTTACCCGATAACCAACGGCAATAATAGCTTCCAATGAATAAAAGGATATATTTCTTTTGACTTCTCTTTCCCCTTCTTTTTGAACTTGTAAGAAATCCTTACAAGTTGATTCTATGTCAGCTTCGCTTTCTGCATAGATGTTTTTGATATGCTGGGTTATATTTTGAGGCGTTGTGTCAAAAAGTTCTGCCATTTTCTTTTGGGTAAGCCAGATATTTTCTTCGGCATATAACACTTCAATATTCACCGAGCCGTCCGGTGATTGATAAAAAGTGATTTGATTGTCTGGTAGCTTTTTCATAATTTTATACTTCAATTGTGCCGATCATCAGCCGCGGCAAAAGTAAATCACGGGCTTGAGCAAGTTTTTGGTTTTGGATCGATAACATAAATATTTGCTTTACAGTGCTTTCTGCAACATCATCAAACAATCTCACAATTCCTTGTTTTGGGAAGATGATTTTCAAACTAGATAATTTATCTTGAGAAATGCCAGGTTGAGCAGAATTTGAATTAAGGTTTGCTATCGCTTGCTGAATAAAATCTTGTGAAAGGAAAAAATAAAGCCAGTTTTGAATATTATTTTTTGTTCGCAGAATAAATACATGTTCGTTAACACAACATTTGTTATGAGGAAAACCATAACCCACTATAGTTGTCCGTCCAATATTCGCCCCATCTTTGTATAATAGGACATCTTTGGAAATCACCTTCCCTTTATTCATTTTTTGATAATATTCTTCAGGGACATACTTTTCATTAGAATAATTATAATTTCCAATTCCGTTTACATTTTCAGCCCCTATAGAGGGGACACCATCACCAATTGCGCCGCCCTTGGGTCTTCCGCCTGATTCAATAGCGCTTATGATATCCATGAAATTTATTTTACCCCACCCCTCCGGCACACCATCGACTATCTTCACTTTTTCATGCCCGGGAAAACGGAAATACACAAACCACTCGCGGAATAATAGCCGCGCTGATTCTTCCAAAAGCTGTATCCGCTGGCGGTTGGTGTCAATGAGGTCGTCGTAGACGGAGAGAATTGAGGAAATTCTTTCTTGCGTTGGAATATCAGGAACTTGGACAATAATATTATCAAGATTATTTCGATTGAGTGTAGGAACTGATGCCCCGCCATTAAATCGTTCAAAATTTAATGTTTTCATTTTGAAATAAACAAATTTTGGATGATTTGATTTGAAATCTTTAACCCAAAGGGAAGTATTATGAGGCCAGTATGGTTTATCAACATATTGAATTACACCTATGGTTCCCGATCTACCTGTAATAACACCGGGAGGATTTACTTTTGCCTTATTATGATAACCGATAATTCCTGTCGATCCCAATACCGGGATCTCACCATCTTTCATTTCTGAAACCGGCAAATCAAAACCTCTTTGAAGTGTAACAAACTTATTGAATTTTATCTTATTCAAGTTCATATCCCCAACTTCTTAAAATTCTCACTAATTTTTTTCGCCAAATCTCCGGCCTGGGCATTCAGACCTTCCAGTTCGGTATGAATTGTCCGCATTGCCTCACCAAAATCAAAGTCCGGGTCTTCCTCCTCCAGAGCAACACCCACATACCTGCCCGGGGTCAGGCTCCAGTCGTTTTCTTTGAGCTCCGCTTTATCCACCAGCTTGACCAAACCCTCCACATCCCGCAGTTTCCCTTCAGGAAATCGCTCAACCAGCTACTGCGCCTGGTGATGAAAATAGCGGGCGAGTTTCAATTGATTCAACGCCTTGTCGCACGCCTCTTCGGTCTGTTTTTTCAGATTAGAAATCTCTCTTGTATTCCACTTATCGCTATCTTTGGCGTTGCAGGTATTCAGACATATATCAATTAAACGGCTGGCGAGCCGGTACATCAGTTCGGCTTCTTTGATGAGCTTATTGTTTTCCTCTGCAAGTGGTTCCAACTCTTTCACCGCCTCCGGAAGTTTAACGGAATCTTTGTTTTGCTTTTTCCACCATTTGCTTTTTTCCTGAGCCAGTTTAGAAAACGCCTGACTTCCGCTCGTGTACGCCTTGAGACAATCGGCTAATTCTTTGACGGTTTCCACCTGTTTTCCGTCCTTGGGAAGTGAAATCAGAAACGGCTGAAGATCTTTATTTAATTTATTAAAAACGGTTGCATAGTCTTGTGCGGGAGAAATGCTTTGCACGGCTTCATTGAGCGTGGTGGAAATATAGTTTATTACCAGGTTGTGAAAACGCTTTGCTTCACCCCGATAAAGCCATATGATGGAAAGAATATTTTGTAATTGCTCAGGGCTGAAATCATAGATCTTGCGCGTCACTTTGCGGTAGACATTGCGCGCATCTATCATCAGAACTTTATCTTTATGTTCTTTGCTTTTCGCTTTATTCAAAAACCATAATTCACAGGGAACCGTTCGCGTGTAGAAAAAATTGGAGCGGATGGCGATCATAATCTCCACATGGCCTGATTCAATCAGCTTCCGTCTTACTTCAGCCTCTGTCTTTCCCGCGCTTGATGCCTGGGATGACATGACAAATCCTGCCCTGCCATTATCAGCAAGGTAGCTGTAAAAAAAGCTGATCCAGATATAGTTGCCGTTTGAAACCTTTCCTTTCTTGTTCACGCCGGGCAGACCAAAGGGCAAACGCGGATCGTTTTTGATTTTATCAGCGTCAATCTCATCCACATTAAACGGTGGATTTGCCATAACAAAATCGGCTTTTTTAAACAGATTATGAGGGTCATCGTAATAAGTAATCGCTTTCTTGATATCACCCACAAGGCCATGAACAGCTAAATTCATTTTTGCCAGGTTGATTGTTGTGGCGTTTTTCTCCAAACCGTAGAAACTCAATTTGTCATTCGGATTTTCGTGAAGATTTTCCACAAAACGGGCGCTTTGAACAAACATTCCGCCGCTTCCGCAGGCAGGATCAAGCACAGTGCCGTTTTTCGGCTCTAAAACATTTGCAATCAGCGACACCAGTGAAACCGGCGTGAAGAACTCTCCGCCATCATGGGCTTTTAGATCGGCAAACTGTGTGAGAAAATATTCGTAAATCCTTCCGAATACATCTCCGTCAACTTTTTTAAGCTCCTCAGGATTTAAAGCCCGAAGCAGTTGGCCGAGTATTTCATTATCGAGCTCGCGGAATTCCTGCTTCGGCAGAACACCGTGCAATGTTTCATAATCAGTCTCAATATACTCCATTGCATCAATAATTGCTTTTGCGCGGTCATCGCCGTCTTTTAATCCCACAAGATAATCAAATTGAGCTTTGGGGTGTAAAAAAATAGCTGATTTTTTGCTGAAATCTTCTTTGGTTAAAGCTCTTTTGACACCGCCTCTTGTAGGCAAATTGGCTTCAATATCATCTTTAACCTTCAGATACCGGCTGTAAGCATGGCGCAGGAATACCAGACCCATGACCGGCATAAAATATTCATTACTGGCATAATTAGAGTTTGCCCGAAGAGTATCCGCCGCGCTCCAGAGTCTTTTCTCGATTGCTTCAATGTTTTCAAGTTGCGGCATAAAATAACTCCCTAAAAAGGCAACACCGCAGAGGCGCACAGACGCAGAGAATATTTAAAGTCTATTTGCAATGCGTTTGATTCCATCTCGTAGAACAGGAACATTAAAATTGATCAATAAGCCAAGTCTTTTATCCATCATTTTCAGATAGGTCAGAAGTTGAGCCTCATGAATTGGCAGAAGCTTTTCTACTGTCTTTAGTTCTATAATGACTTCTTCCTCAACAAGGAGATCGATGCGATAGCCACAATCTAATTTAACCTCTTTATATTTTACTGGTAAATCAACCTGTCTTTTAAAGCTTATTCTTGCTCTTGACAATTCATAACACAAGCACTCCTCATATGCGGATTCTAAAAGACCCGGGCCAATCGTCTTGTGTATTTCAATTGCCGCCCCAATAATCTTTTCTGTTATTTGATTAATTTCCATGTTCTCTATGCCTCCGCGTCTCTGCGGTTAGCCGAACAGTTACTAAAAAATTAATCCTTTTTCCTTAAAACTGATATAACCGTCATCGGTGATGATGATATGGTCAAGCACTTCAATGTCGAGAATCGTGCCTGATTGAATCAGTTTTTCGGTGAGACTGATATCTTCACCAGACACTTCCATGTTTTTTGACGGATGATTGTGCGCCAATATGATTGAAGAGGATAGATGGCGTATGGCCGGTTCAAAAACTTCGCGCGGATGCACCAACGTTTCGGTTAATGTGCCGATAGATATGGTTTCTTTATGAATGAGTTGTTTGCGGGCGTTGAGATACAGCACCATAAAATATTCTTTTTGCTTGCCTCGCAAATCAGCAAGCTGAGCAACAGTGTCTCTAACGGAATCAAGGATGGGGATAGAATCATTAAATGAACCAACCGCACGGCTGCCAAGCTCCAAAGCTGCCTTAATAGTAATGGCTTTGGTATCTTCCAATCCCTTGATGCCTGTCAGTTCATCTTTAGTGACAGTTAAAAGTTTTGATAGGGGGTATTTTTTTAAAGTTTCCCTGGCAATATCCAAAGCGCTCTTACCTGCCCGGCCAGTACGAATAAGAATCGCCAAAAGTTCGGCATCACTTACATTCTTCGCCCCCTTTTCAGACAGCTTCTCTCTGGGTCTCTTATGTTTAGGCAGGTCTTTAATTTTTGCCATTGTTATCTTTTAAAGTTAATTTTAAATCTTTTCCCCCCTAACCTTCTCCATATCCTCAGTTGTATTTATATTGAAAAAAAGAGAGGACTTTGGATCGAAGGAGAGTATTTCATGGTGGCTGATCTCTTTTACCCTTACCTTGGGATAAAAGTTGGTGATTTTTAAATCATCTGACTCAAGTTGTGTCTCTATATGTCTTATGCACCTTTTTGAATAAATGGCATGGAGGGGTTCAAGACCATCACTGGAAAGGGGAACCACAGCGTCAAAGTTGCCTGCCTTTGATACCATGTAATCAATAAACCCTTTGTTCAGAAATGGCATATCGCAGGCTGTCACAAAGATATGATGGAAAGAGGCGTAAAAAAGCCCGGTAAAAATCCCCCCTAAAGCACCCTTGTTAGGAACAAGGTCGGTTACTATTCGAAGGTCTAAGTGTAAATATTCAATGGGGGAATTGGTAACAAGAATTACCTCCTCAAAGGTATTCTTGAAAATATCAACTATCTGATCGATCATCCTTTGACCGTTGATCTCCAGGAACGCCTTGTTTGTTCCCATTCTTTTACTCTTACCACCGGCTAAAATAACCCCTGTCAATAGTTTCTCCTGAAAGCTAAAGGTTATAAGGATATTCTTATTTCTAGCTCCTTTGTGTCCTCGCAGTCCTTAAGAGCAGAGATCATCCCTGTTATTGACCGAATCATCATGTCCTTAATAAAGGGTTTAAGGGTTATATTATTCCCATTGACCCTGAGAATGATGGAAGATTTCCTTTTCTTTTTAAGAAACCGATCCTCTATTATATTTACTATACACTTTACATCGTCTATATCTACACATGGAACACCGACATCGAACTCCTTATCACTTACCACGGCTACCAGGATATCCTTCTTTGAGCACAGAAGTTCCTCATGGGTATCCTTTCGACAAACCTCTATTTTTGGGTGTTTATCGTTCTTATACCCTTCTGTTATTATTATGTCCACATCACTGATGAATCTTCCCTTCAGTTCGTCCAGTGGCAAATCCCGTTCCACATCCCTGACTATGGCTATCTTTTGCGGTGAGGATACTATAGCAGTATGAGCACCTGCTCTTTTATGCCGCCAGCTATCCTTGCCCTCTCTATCGATATCAAAACCATGAACATCATGCTTAACGGTGGCAACCTTATATCCCCGCCTGTTTAACTCAGGGATTATCTTCTCTATTAGAGTCGTTTTTCCACTATCTGACTTACCTACTATTGAGACTATGGGTATCATAAACCAATGTCCTTTCTAATCTAATAATCCACCCTTACCCTTTTCCAGCCCAGCCCGTCTAAAGCAATGATCATACTTGTAATGTTGGATGACCCTTCTCCTGTCTGGTACAGAATAGCATCACGGTAGAGTCTGGCTACCGGATACTCCTCTGAATATCCGTAACCACCAAATATCTCTACTGCAAACCGGGCGGCCCTTACGCAGGTCTCTGACGCCACATGCTTTGCTATAGTACTCTCAAGGGTATTCCTGACATTCTTATCCGCAAGAAAGGCAGCCTTGTATAGGAGTATCCTGGACGCCTCTGTGCCGGCTATCATATCGGCAATCTTTTGCTGATTCATCTGAAACTCACCGATCTTCTTGCCAAATGCCTCTCTTTCATTGCAGTATCTGATACTCTCATCTATACATGCCTGGGCAACTCCAACAGCGCCTGCCGCTACACTTATGCGCCCGTAATCCAGGGCATTCATTGCTATCTTAAACCCCTGCCCCAACTCTCCCACCAGGTTATCTCTTGGAACCATGCAGTTTTCGAATATAAGCTCACCTGTAGGTGCACAGTGATGCCCCAGTTTATCCTTTATCTCTTTTCTTGTGAGGCCGGCCATCTCCTTTTCAACAATAAAACACGAGATCCCCTTGTGTTTGGGTACAATCCTGGGATCAGTCTTCACATAAACAACCCCTGCATCCATTATAGGGGCATTACTGATCCACATCTTGGAGCCGTTGATGACAAAAGAATCACCATCCTCTATGGCAGTTGTCTGGATAGATGCAACGTCAGAGCCTGCATTTGGCTCTGTCATGGCATTTGCACCAAACAGCTCGCATCGGATCAGCTTTTGTACATATTTCTCTCTTTGTTTTTCTGTGCCCCAGTTGAGGATAGTCAAAGGACAGGTAAGTGCCTGCATGTTAAAGAAGTGCCTTAGGGAGGACTCTGCCCTGGAAATCTCCTCTACTATTATGGCATGAGCTACAAAACCAATGTTGGAACCCCCGTACTTCTCAGGGAATGCTGCTCCAAAAAAACCCTGACCTGCCATCTTCAGGATAATCTCCCTCTGAAACCTGTGGGTGTGATCATCTTCAGCCACTATAGGCATGATCTCCTTTTCAGCGAAATCTCGTGCCAGTCTTCTTACAGCCTTCTGTTCTTCTGTTAAAAAGAAATTCATACCAGGTCTCCATTAAGAGTAATTACTCAGGTGTTTAGGCTGAAGACCGAAGGCTGAATCCGCCAGAGGCGGACTAATGGTCTTCAGCCTTCAGTCTATCTACCTGAGGTAGTACAATTTTATTTTATCGATCAACCATTGTCAATAAATTGTTTTTTTCTTGACGGTAGAGAGCGAAATATGTATTATTTTTAGTATCTAAATAAAGTCTGTTCGATACATCAGGATAGTATCTAAATTTTAATCAAAAGAGTAATTAAAAAGGGGGGGAAGGGTATGAAAATGGCATTAGAAGGTGTAAAGGTATTGGATTTAACCCAATTTGAGGCAGGGACTACATGCACACTATTACTGGCATTCCTGGGAGCGGATGTAATAAAGGTTGAAAACCCGGCTACAGGTGATATGGGTAGATTTGCCTTCTCAGAAAAGCGAGCCGAGGGGATTGATTCATTTTACTTTATCCTTTTAAACCTAAATAAGAAAAGCGTAACCCTGGATTTAAAGAGCAAGAAAGGGAAAGAGATATTCAAGGAGATGGTCAAGAAAGCGGACATAGTAGTCAACAATTTTACCGTCGGAACAATGGAAAATCTCGGTCTCGGTTATAAGGTGCTAAAGGAAGTAAATCCCAAGATTATATATGCATCCATTACTGGATTTGGAACCTACGGACCTTATAGGGATTATCCGTGCTTTGACATAGTTGCCCAGGCCACCGGTGGACTGATGGGTGTAACAGGATACCCTGAGAATCCTCCTACCAAGGTCGGGACAGGTCTTGGAGACAGTATCGGTGCTATTAACCTGGCAGTGGGGATACTGGGTGCGTTGTATCAAAGGGAGAAAACGGGTGAAGGTCAAGAGGTGGAAGTTGCTATGCAGGATGGTATATTCAATACCTTAAGACCGGTTTACAACTTTTATTATGTCACCGGCAGTAAACCCATAGAACGAACTGGCAACAAGACAAAGATGATAGCACCGTGGAACAGTTACAAGACTACAGATGGGTACGTAGTTGTAGGAATTTTAACAAATCCCCTGTGGGAAAATCTCTTAAAGGCTATCGGGAGGGAAGATGCCCTTCCAGATCCAAGGTTTTCCGATCCAATGATCCGTGGTGCGAATTGTGATGCGGTGGATAGCATGATCGAGGAGTGGACATCAAAGAGGGCGAAGATGGA
>PFIF01000201.1:12826-22329 GCA_002782605.1 Deltaproteobacteria bacterium CG_4_8_14_3_um_filter_43_13
ATACCTGGCTGAGAGAGGAGTCCCTTGCGGTGCCATTCTGGACATGACAGAGCTTTTGAATAACCCTCACCTCAGAGAGAGGGGTATGGTTACCGAGATTGAGCATCCTACGAGGGGTAAAGTTGCTGTCCTTGGGTCACCCATTAAGTTATCAAAATCAGAGATAAAAATCCAGCCCGCTCCGCTCCTTGGTCAGCACACCAGGGAGATACTAGGTTCCATGCTTAATCTAAGTGATGCCGACATTGCCAAATTAAAAGAGGAGAAGGTCATTTCATAACCACATGGCGAGACCAGCGGGACACAGTATCATATATTTTAAGGTGGGGTAGGATTCTTTCTACTCCACCATTTTTTGTGTAAAACCGGGGGGCAGAAAACCACTGTTCAATACTCGGTAAGGTGGGTCCCCAAAAAAATTATGTAATTCGCTCTTGAGGGGCAACTTTTCAAAAGAAACACAGTTTTTAAAAGCTCTTACTATACACAAAAGGAGAATTATGATTAGAATAAGAATACATGGAAGAGGTGGACAGGGGGCCGTTACTTTTGCCCATATGCTATGTCTATCAGCCACTGAAGAAGGTAAATTTGGGCAGTCTTCCCAGGGACAGAGTTGGGATAGAAGGGGAACCCCTATGGAAGGATATGCCAGGATAGGAGACAAATCCATATCAGAGAGGGGTTTTATAACTGAGCCCGATTATGTGGTTGTGTTAGACCCAACTATAGTAGGCGCAGTGAACCTGGAGGCAGGGATGAAGGATGATGGAAAGGTTATCGTCAATTCCCATGTTGGCCTTAAGTTCAAACATCAATCTTTCTGCATCGATGCTACATCTATTGCCCTTGACAAACTGAATGCCCCTATTACAAATACTGCAATGCTGGGAGCTTTTGTAAGAGCAACGGGTTTGGTATGCCTGGATTCTGTAGAAAGAGGCGTCAGGAAGATACTTGGGAAGAAATTTTCAGAAAAGGTTATTAATAACAATATAGAAGCCGTCAGGGCTGCATTCAATGAGGTAAAGTGATGGAAAGAGAGTATATAAGAGGAGGAGTTATCCACAACTCAGGAAATTCCGTGGTTTATAAAACCGGCGGATGGAGAGTCTTTAAACCCATTATCGACCAATCCAAGTGTAACAGCTGTAAGCTCTGTTATTGGTATTGTCCTGATAGTTCTGTCATATGGGAAAAGGATAATGTTGCCATAAACTATGATTACTGTAAAGGCTGTGGTATTTGTGCGCATGAATGCCCATCAGATGCAATTCAAATGGAGAGAGAAAAACTATGAAAATGTATTTGTCAGGTTCTGAAAGTATAGCCCATGGTGTAAGACTATCAAGAACAGAGGTCATATCTGCTTACCCTATTACCCCTAATGTATTTGTTTTGCAGACATTAGCGAATATGATAGACAATGGAGAGTTGGATGCCGAGTCTGTAAATGCAGAATCAGAGATAGGTTCTATGAACATTTGTGCCGGGGCAACTGCAGCCGGGGTCAGGTCTTTTACATGCACATGTTCCCAGGGTTTAGCATATATGAAAGAAGTGCTATGGATGGCTTCGGGGATGGCATTGCCTGTAGTTGTAGCTGTTACCAGTCGTGCCATTGGTTCTCCTCAAACCTTTGCATCAGACTTTTCTGATTCCCTCTCTGAAAGGGACGCAAGTTTCCTTCAGTTTTACTGTGAAAACGCTCAAGAGGCCCTTGATTCTACAATTATGGCCTATAAGATAAGCGAGGATGAGAGAGTCCTCCTTCCCAGCTTTGTAGTTATAGAGGGATTTCGTTTATCCCATACCTATGAACTTGTAGATGTTCCTGATCAAGAGACGGTAGACCGGTTCCTGCCCAAGTATAACCCAAAACACGCCTTCATAGATCCCAAGTACCCTATAATGCAGGGTGGACCAGCCCTTTCGGCATCTCTTTTCGATAGCTTGAAGTACCAGCAGTATATGGCGCTGCAGAGGGCAAAGGGAATCATCAAAGAAACCTGCAGGGAGTTTGCCAACCTCTTTGGCAGAGACTACCATGGTTTGACTGAATCCTATAAGATAGATGATGCAGAATTGGTGGTAGTGGTTATGGGCTCTGTAACAGGTTTAGTAAGAGAGATGGTGGATGAATACAGAGAGAAAGGTCAAAAGATAGGGATGTTAAAACTCAGATGTTTCAGACCATTCCCAAAAGAGGAAATAATGGAGGGTCTCAAGGGTGTTAAAAAGATTCTGGTTTTGGATAGAGCTACTTCCCCTGGTTCTGATGGCATAACGTACATGGAAATCAAGGCAGCCCTGCAGCGTTCCCATGCTATTGTATCGAACTACATTATAGGGAGCCAGGATATACTTCAAAGGGATCTTGCAGCTATTCTGGATACCACTTTAAATAGAGATGATGAATTCGTTGAATGGTATAATCAGGAATTTAAAGAAGAGGTCCTCCAGGTTATCGGGTATGATAACTATGAGAGACTTAGAAGGTCTGAGGTAGTTGACAGACAGATCAAGGAAGGCGAGGATATACAAGCACTGGGGAATCCTTTCTGCCCTGGGTGTGGTAGTTTAATCTGCGTTAAATTGGCCTTGAGCGTATTTGACAAAAACACCTTCGTTACGGCTAACGCCGGCTGTATGGGGGTAATACCTGCAGCCTTCCCTCAGACATGTCTCAAGGTTCCTTCTGCCTTCTTCAGCTTCAGCAGCGCTGGAGCAGCGGCAAGCGGGGTAGAGGTGGCCCTGAAGAGAAAGGGGATGGATACGGATGTTTTCCTCTATGGAGGGGATGGGGGCATTCTCGACATAGGTCTTCAGACCCTGTCCGGGGCATTGGAGAGGGGTCATAATATAACCTATCTCCTCTATGATAACGAGGCATACATGAATACAGGCGTTCAAAGGAGCAGCGCTACCCCTTATCTGGCACGTACAAAAACAACACCATCAGGAAAAAAATCTCGCAAGAAGGATATAATGAAGATAGTAGAGGCCCATGAAAATGTATATACTGCTACAGCCTCTCCTGCCTATCCCCAGGATTTCCTGCGTAAAGTCAAGAAGGCAAGAGAACATAAAGGGCCATCCTTTGTATACGTTATTGGGCCCTGTCCCACAGGGTGGGAGTTCGATGCATCGCTAACCATAGAGATCGCCCGTCTTGCCGTTGAGACCGGCTCACTTGTCCTCTATGAATATGAAAACGGAAAGAGAACTATAAATCGGATACCAAAAAAGAGAAAACCCATCGAGGAGTATCTCTCGAAACAGGGAAGGTTCTCACACCTTACATCGGAACAGATAGCAGAGATACAGAGAGATGTGGATAAGAGGTTCAATGAGCTGGTCAGTCAGTCCACAGTTAAAGGGAGGGATGCTGCAAACCAACTAACTTGAATATCATCTCAAATTTCTACCTTCAGCAAAATGTTTATCAACAGTCGTAGGATCTAAGCGGATTAATTTGGAAACCATATCCCTTTTTACCATCTCAAAATCTCCCATATATTTCTTTTTTACAGGACCTGCAGAGGGGGGATTATAAGTCAATGGATTAATGAACCTGCCGTTTTTAACAAGCCTATAATCCAGATGGGGACCCGTGGCTAACCCCGTGGAACCTACATATCCAATTACCATTCCCTGTTTAACATATTTTTTACGTTTAATACCCTTAGCGAAGCGAGAAAGATGTCCATACATACTGGTGTAAATACCATTATGCTTGATTTTTACAATCTTCCCGTAACCCCCTTCCCGTCCGCTAAATACTATCCTTCCATTACCAATTGCAACTACTGGGGTACCTTTAGGGGCAGCGTAGTCTATCCCCAGGTGTGGACGGTATATCTTTAGAATGGGATGAAAGCGACTCCTGGAGTAACGAGAGCTTATATAGCTGTATCGCAAGGGAGACTTTAGAAACTTCTTTTGTAGAGAGTTCCCTTTAGGATCATAATAATCGCCATGACCGTCTTTATCCTTAAAAAAGAGGGCAGAGAAAACCTTTCCCTGGTTTATAAACTCTGCACATAGAATCCTACCATTCCTGACAAAGTCTCCATCCTTGTACTTCTGTTCAAATAGTATTTTGAACTCATCCCCTTCCCGTATATCCACATAAAAATCTATATCCCATGCGAAGATGTCCGCTAAGTTAATAGCCATCTGTGGGTCCAACCCTACCTCGACAATGGTTTCAAAAAGAGAATTTTGTATTACTCCTACTTTAACGGATAACCTTGTTTCATATTCTATTTTTTCTTTCCTTGCGTAAAAAACATTATTCAATCTCTCTAATATTAAGATACTATCTTCATCAATTTCGTATCTAAGACAGTTTACAGTATTATCCTCCATATTCATCTCTAACTCTAGCGTATTTCCAGGTCTTATCCTGCTCAAATTATATACCTTTTTTGAAGCAATCAAGAGACTGAAAATTTCCTCTAGGGTTATATTGTCCTCTCTAAGAACATCGTAAAGGGTATTATCTTTAATAAGTATATGTTTAACGGTTTTTGTCTCGCTTTCTGAAGACAGGGTTTCCTCGTTAGAGGCAAACTTAGTTTTCTTAGACGATTTCAATTTTTTCTCAGGTATATAGCGGGATTCTACGTTATTTAAAAGATATAAAAAGAAAAGGACAATAACGGTAAGAAATCCAACTCCAAGAAGCATTAGTAGAAAAGCCAACTTTTTATTTTGGCTAAAACGCTGAATGTTAGAAATAACTCTTTTCATATTATAAGCCTATTATTCGAAATTATGCAAACGACTCAATCTTCAGAAATTCTGTAGGGGTAAGATCCAGAATACGAGAGGTCAGAATGAGATGCCCTGTGGATGATATAGGAAGGAATTCAGAAATCCTCTCAACGATACCTAAGACGACCGCCGTTAAAAAATCCACAGGATCATTCATCCCCTTCGCACTGAAGAAGAGTGCCACTACAGATTATCCAGCTCTACGTACCTGGTAATCCTCTCCGGAAAATCAGGAATTGCGGCAGTAACTCTCGTCCAGGCAGGTAACATGGGAATTCCTACAGGGTCGTCTATAAATTCCTCCGTTGCCCTTTTAAGAGAGCCGACAAAGGCTTCGACAGCTTCGATCTCTCCGTGCCTGTCATAGGTAATGCCGTTCAATAAAGATAAAGCATGGTATTTCTCTACAGCGATTCTCGATTCTTCCATGTATGCAGTGTATAATGTCCTGAAAAAGGATTGGCTCATAACAATGCCATCCTGACTCAATACCCTGAACAATGCCTTTGCAATATCTGTAGCCATACGGATCAAACCTTCATCGGGCTTATCTTTATCCAGGATCTGATGCTTGTGTTCGTAGAACTCCGTTATCTCTACCTGGCATATGCGATTGACTGCCGCCCTCTGGTATACTTCACTCAGCAGAGAGACCTCAAGTCCCCATGTGGGGGATATCCTCAAGCCTCTCGCCAGACTGCTGATGAGGGCAAATTCCCCGGAGAGGGCGTATCTGAAATTACCGAGGTACTCCAAAAAAGGGTTATATTCCAGAATCCGTTTCAGGGTCATGATCAGAGGTGTATAAAAAAGCCTTGTTACCCTTCCGTAAAGTTTTTCCGTTACCCTCGCATAGTACCCTTTGCTGAACTCGAAGTCTATAGCCGGGTGAACTACAGGATAAACCAGCCTGGCCAGCATTTCTCTTCTATAATTAACAATATCACAGTCATGCAGTGCAATGGCATAGACCTCCTCATCCGAGAGGATATAACCGAGGGACATCCATACAGACCTCCCCTTCCCCGGCCTGTCTATATCAAAATCGGCATCCCTCAACTCACCATAGAGCTCCTGAATCTTCGGACCATCGTGCCATACTATTCTTACATCCACAGGAAGATATGACATAACCTTCTTGGCTTTTTTAAACTCCCCTTTTCCTGCCCTATCGAGGGAAAGGACAATTTTGTAAAGATAGTCTGCCCTCTTAAGTTCCTCTATTATTTGAGGCATAGAGTCTGTTTCAAATTCGGAATACAGGGCGGGAAGCAAAAGGACGATCTTCCTTTTTTTGCCAATGGTTCTTAATTCATCTTCAAGATTATCTATTGGTCTATCTTTCAATTTCTGTAGCGTGGTGATCATGCCATGCTGGTAAAAATCAGCCATTTTGCACCTCCTGCATCTTCCAGCCTGTAAGGGTAGGCTTCAAACCTGCCCCCCGGTTGATTAGGTGTCATCGGTCTGTATCCCTGATCGGGAATTTATCATCGCGGATATCTCTCAAGGAGGCCAGACACATCTCCTGATTTCTTCCACCTCTTCCTTTACCTTCATGATACCAGGGTGTATCCTTTTCCGGCTATTTTTCAACAGGGTATCCTTCTCGTTTCTTAACAAATTCTCTTCCGCCAACTACAGTTAACACAACCATAACCACCCCCAGTGTGATGAAGATTGTCGCAAAACCGATGATAACAATCTCGCGGGCTATGTTCATTTCAATAATAGCCATAGCAGAAAACAAGATGATCAACAGTGTTTTTGCATAAAGAGTAATTAACGTTGCGTGGGGAATGTTTTCCCGTAATAATGCCCTCAGCAGGGCCCTCGTTGCCCACGAAACAACAAGCCCCCCGATTCCCAGGATAGCCAGCGAAGTGGCAAATCTGGGGAAAAACAGGATGGCTTTTCCCAACAGGTCAGAGAGGACGTTTAGTTCCCAGGTGATCAGGGCAAAATTTATAAAAACTAAAAGGACGATAAAAAATGCAATGTTACCCAGGAAATTGTAAAAACCATACCGCACATCGGCATTAGAAAGACCTTTCCCCCAGCGGAACCTTATCAGGAAGCGGTCTAATTTTAAAATTACAGACAGGCGAATGATAGTTCGTTTGACAAACCAGGCAAAAAACCAGCCTATCCCCATCAAAATAATCCCAGCGAATAGTTTGGGTAAGTAATCAACAAATTTATTGCTTACGTCTATAAAGAGATTATAGAATTTATCATTCATTTTACGCTCCTTTCTCAGGTGGCTTTAGTAGAGATGCCCAGAAGGATTCCCGTTCTTCATATTCTTTTACCCACAATACAGGGCATTTTACCCGTTCCGTAATTTCCTGGGTTAAAGATTTTGCCAGGAGAAGATCGAGAAAATCACCCGTTCTACCACCCATAAGGACCATGTCCGCATCTTTTGATATTCTCACAATCCCCGCCAGGACATCTTTTGCTACAATAATTTCAAGCGAAGCAGAAAGGGAGTTCTCCTGAATGATCTCTTTGATTTGTTTTATTTTTTCATCCCTTCTGTACTGGGGAACATCCTGTTCAAACACAACCACAATCCTTAATTTCGCATTAAAATATTCGGCTAATGCTGGTGCGATTTCAGCGGCCAGGCGGGTGTGGATATTAGCGCCGAAGGGAATCAGGATATTACGGATACCTTCCCCGGGAAATTCTCCATGCAAGACGGCTACTTCGCTTGGAGATTTTTGCAACACCGTATCTATAAAGGATGAAAAGACCCTATCGAAGAAGGTTGGGGACTTCTGTCTTCCTAAGACAATAAAATTACAATTTTCTTCAATCGTCGTATCAACGATGCCCAGTGAGATCCGATGCGAAACCTTGATTATGGAGCGAGCTTCTATTTCTGCTTCCGCCACGAGGGATTCCGCTTCATCAAGTATAGGTCTGGCATTAGCCGTTTCATTGAGCCTGGCCAATAACTGCTGCCCCTCTTGCACTTCAATCACGTTTAAAAGTATGATTTCTGCGTTGTGCTTTTTGGCGATGGCGATGGCAATCTTCGTCAGACTTCTTACTGTTTTCGGGTTGGACAGACAAACCAGTATACTGTAATTCTTCTTTTCAATACGTTCTAGAGCCTTTGTTTTCCGTATATGTTCCACTTCTCTGTGAGAAGCATAGCCCTTATAAACACTCAAGCCTATACAAACCCAGATTCCCGTCACAATCCAGGCGGTGATACTGTAATTAAACATATAAAGGGCAAGGAATAGGAGCATCAGAATTCCCACGATAGATAGCCAGGGATAAAGAGGGGTGACAAAGCCCCGTTTGAGATCAGGCCGTTTTTTGCGAAGACGGATCATGGCAATATTTACCTGAAGAAATAGAAGTAGAAACATGATGTCTGCTGCACTTGCCACATCCTCAATAGGTAAAGATACTGCTATAAGGACTATAATCGCCAGTGAAACCAGAATTCCCCAATGGGGAGTAAAGTTTTTAGGATGCACTTTGCTGAAGAAGGTGGGAAAGTTGCGATCCCGCCCCATGGCAAATGCGACTCGTGAGGAAGAGTAGATTGTCGCATTCAATGCAGACATGGTTGATATTAATCCGCCCACCAAAATCATGACACCACCACCAGAAAAGAAATTTCGGGCAACTCCCACCAGGGCAGTTTCCTTTTGTTGAGCAAGGTAATCCCATGCCGTCATATCACCGGATTTGACCGATCCAAGAGCGACTACTGCGACCAGGAGGTAGATGGGAATAACAATTGCCAGGGAAAGAAAAACAGCCCTGGGAATATTCTTTCGGGGGTTTTTAATCTCTTCTGAACTTTGAGAGATAACTTCGAAGCCCTGAAACGCGATAAAGGTAAGCCCCATTGCCTTAAAAACACCACCCCAACCGTTTGCCATGAAAGGACTGAAGGAGGCCTGCCAATCACCTTTGCTAAGCATTAATTCCATTCCAAGACCGATGAAAATGGCAAGAATAACAACTTTGGCAATGGTGACCATGTTGCCGATTTTCCCGGTTTCGGAAGCACCACGAAAGTTAATATAAGCGAACAACATGGCAGCACCGGCAGCCAATATCTTCTGGGGCGAAAGAAAATTCCAATGTGGAATAGCGATTCCAAACTCATGAAAGAGACATGTTCAAAATAAGCCCCGAAACCCAGGGCATACAAACTACACGCTACGGCGTGGGCAAACCAGCTCATCCATCCAGATAAAAAGCCGTTCCACCTGGGCAGGCCTTCCTTTACCCAGAGATAGCCGCCGCCGGCATCATGATAACAAGAACCTAACTCAGCGTATGACATAGCTGTGAAGAGCGCTACAAATCCATTCAATGCGAAAGACAGAATGAGCGCTGGACCGGCCACACCGGCGGCAATACCGATCAAAACGAAAATACCCGCCCCGCGATCATTGCGCCGACCCCAATAAGAGTGGCATCCATCAATGTCATTTCCCGGGCCAAACGAACCTCGGTATCAAATTTTTTCATAAAATTTCCCTTACTCAGTTAGAAGCCTTATCTGGTTTTGAATGAGGTATCAATGGTAATTTAGACCAATTCCGTGAAGGGTTATATCCTTTAAAGATACAACTTGCTTTTTCTCTCTGTGACATCATCAATGACCTTTTTATGCTGTTAGAGAATTCTTCAATATCGTAAGGATTTACAAGAATTGCCCCTTCCAGTTCGTCTGCCGCTCCTGCAAG